>SBFI01000027.1 GCA_006227875.1 Acidobacteriota bacterium | reverse complement strand
TGGCCCGCCCTGTCGCCCGACAACCGCACCATCTACCTCTAGCGTCTTCAAACCGAGGCCGACATCTGGATGCTGACGCTCGACCGACAACCCTAAATCAGAGCTGTTGTTGGCATCGATGCCAACATGATCGGCCGGCACGGAGACCGGCCGCTTCGTTGGATTGTGGGGGTGGTAATCAGATGGTGCCCAGGGGCGGAATCGAACCACCGACACCGTGATTTTCAGTCACGTGCTCTACCGACTGAGCTACCTGGGCACGGGCTTTCGCCCAAGGCGGTTTTCTAGCACCGGGGCCTGCCGGCGTCAAGGGTGAGAGGGCACTAGGAGTCGGAGGCTGGGGGCCATAGAATAGCCCGCGATGCGCAAGCCTCTCCCGCTCCACCTAGTCGTCCTTACGGGTCTCGTCATCCTTGCCGCGGGGCCGCTTCTCGCCTGGACACCAAATACCCAGGTGGCGATCGCCAAGCATGGCACCACGCTGGCGCCGATCGATCTCCACAATCAGATGGAGCGGCACGAGGCGCGGTTTCGTGAAGGGGTGCTCCTGCCCTTCAGCGACCCGGATCACGCCCGGCATGTCAAGACCGCCGATGGCCAGGGGTATCTCGACCAGGTGATCATCAAGGAGGTCGAGCGGGCGATTACCGCCATCGAGAAGCATTACCCCTTTAGCGACATCATCCATCAGCTGGGGGTCGTGGCGCACTACGTGGCCGATGCCAACAACCCGCTCAACACCTCGGACGCGGATCCGCACGAGCGGGAGTACTCCACCGACTACCTGCGCTATGTGGAGAGCGCCCAACCCCGTTTCGACGTGGTCTTCGACGGGCATGGGCGGATGATCCAGGAGCCCAACGAGCTCGAGGAGCTCATCCAGCGGAGCCTGGAGCGCAGCCGCTCCTTCTACCCCTCGATCGGCGACGAGTACCGGCGGGTGGGGGCGGTCAACGGGGTCGAGCTCTACGACGACCGATCGACGGCCTTTGGCGTCGGCGCACTGTCTTTCAACCACGCCGTAAGTGACGTCACCGGGGTGCTCCGCTATATCTGGCTGCGGGCCGGCGGTGCCGATCGCCTGGAGCTCTTTCCGTTCGACGAGGATCAATTGGTGCTGCTGGAAAAGGGCGAAAAGAGCCCTTGAATCGAGGGCGAACATGCAGACAACAAGCAGAGCTCTACTCTCTGTCTACGACAAGCGAGGTCTGGCCGAGCTCGCCCAGGGGCTCCACGGTCTGGGGATCGAGCTTCTGTCCACCGGCGGCACCTTCAAGGTGCTCGAGAAGGCGGGGGTGCCGGTGGTCCCGGTGTCGGAGGTCACACAGTTCCCCGAGATTCTGGATGGCCGGGTCAAGACCCTGCATCCGCGGATCCACGGCGGCATCCTCGCCGACCGGGGGCGCGGCTCCCACCTCGGCGAGCTACGCGAGCACTCGATCTTGCCCATCGATCTGGTGGTGGTCAATCTCTATCCCTTCCGCCAGACGGCGGCGGCCGAAGGGGCTACCTTCGAGCAGGTGGTGGAGATGATCGACATCGGCGGCCCGGCGATGGTCAGAGCAGCGGCCAAGAACCACCAGGGGGTCGTGGTGGTGGTCGATCCCAACGACTACCCGCAGGTGCTGGCGGCGCTGGAAGAGGGAGAGCGGGTGGTTCCCGAGGGGCTCCGCCGGCGGCTCGCGATCAAGGCCTTTCGCCACACCCAGGCCTACGACGCAGCGATCGCCAGCTGGCTCGAGAGCCAGAGCGGCGACAACGGTGACTTCTATCCACGGCATCTATTGGTCGACCTGCAAAAGGAGTTCGAGCCCCGCTATGGCGAGAACCCCCATCAGCGGGCGGCCCTCTACTCCACCCAGGGGGAGGGAGGGGTCTTTGGCGGCTTCGAGCAGCTGCAGGGCAAAGAGCTCTCCTACAACAACCTGCTCGACGCCGACGCCGCGCGCAAGCTGGTCGGCCAGTTCGAAGAGCCGGCGGTGGCCATCGTCAAGCACAACAATCCGTGTGGGGTGGGTCGCGGCTCCAAGGTCGTCACCGCCTACGAGCGCGCTCTGGCCTGCGACCCGGTCTCCGCCTTTGGCTCGATCGTGGCGCTCAACCGTCCGGCCGACGGCGAGCTGGCCGAGGCGATGGCCTCGCTCTTTGTCGAGGTCGTCATCGCCCCCGGCTTCGACAAGGCGGCAGTGCAGAACTTCGCCGCCAAGACGAACCTCCGAGTGCTCGAGTGCCCGGTCTACGAGGCCGCGGCTTCGGATGTCGACCTGCGGGCCATCCAGGGCGGTTTTGTGGCCCAGACTCTCGACACCCAGGACGACGACCCGACAGCCTGGACCTGCCCCACCAAGCGGGTGCCCTCGGACGCCGAGCAGGAGGCGCTCGAGATGGCGTGGAAGGTGGTACGGCACGTCAAGTCCAACGCCATCGTCATCACCAACCGGATGCAGACGGTGGGCATCGGCGCCGGCCAGATGAGCCGCGTCGACTCCTGCCGGCTGGCGATAGCCAAGGCACAGATAGACACCACCGGCTGTGTGGCCGCCTCCGATGCCTTCTTCCCGTTTGCCGACGGTCTGGAGACCCTGGCTGATGCCGGTGTCACCGCTATCGTCCAGCCCGGTGGCAGCAAGCGGGACGAGGAGGTTGTGGCGGCGGCCAATCGACGAAAAGTGGCGATGCTGTTTACCGGCACCCGACACTTCCGCCACTGATCCGCACCCCCCACTCGCGTATGTCATTCGTCCTGAACACCATTCGCCCGATCATCGCCTGCCTGTCGTTGGCGTTACTCGCTCTCGGTGGTGTCGCCGATGCCGGTGCCGACGAACCCTGGGGCCTGCTGGAGCGGGTGCGCGACGAGCTGACCCGGTCACCACGGCAGGCCGACTTTGTCCAGTCCTACATCCCCGCCGGATTTTCGTCGGGTGAGCAGGAGGAGGGGCGGATCTTTATCGCCCTGCCCGACTGTGTCCGTTGGGACTACCAGTCCCCCTACGCCAAGAGCTTTCTGCTCTGCGAGGAGACGGTCTGGACCTGGAACGAGGGGGAGACCAGCGGTCGGCGCCAGCAGCTGGTCGCCGACGAGCAACAGGGGCTCGACCTTCTCCGTCTGAGCGTCGAGGCGCTGCGCGGCCGCTACAGGGCCTCTCTCGAGACCTCGGTCGGCGGCGAGCTCGAGGTCCTGCTCTCCTCCCTGACGCCAAACGACGCCCTCAGGGACGCCAGCTTCCTCATCGATGCCGACAGCAATCTCCTGATCGGCCTGAGCTATCACGATCTGGAGGGCAATCTGACCCGCTTCGAGATCTCAGGTTATGGTCCCCTCGGCGAAGGGACGGTTTTTGCCCCACCGGCCGAAATCGAGTGGTTGGCGGAGTAGGCCGGATATCCGGATATAATGGCCTCGCGATATCTTTCGCAGGGGGAAAATGAGCCTTTATCGACAAAAGCGGTTGCCCTTCCCTACCTGGAGAACAAAGACTTGCTCTCAAAGCCGGTGACATTGAAGACAACCCGGTGTGGAGGGGTTGTCCTACTCGCCACCGCTCTTTTCTTCTTCGCCCTCAGCGGCGTCGAAGCGGCCCTCTATCGGGACGGCGAGAAGATCGAGGTCCGCGGAGTCGTGACCGATGCGGAGGGGACACCCATTCCCGATCTGACGGTCAATCTCGAGATCGCGCGGTACGCGTTCGACTGGAAGAAATTTCGCAAAACCAGGCATGACGTCAACAAGGCAACGACCACCACCGACGCCGAGGGCGCCTATGCCTTCGAGTGGACCTGGTACGACCACTACAACGACTTTCAACTCATTGTCGGACTGATGGTTCGCGATCCCGATTTCGGCCAGGATGTATTCCAGACCGTCCATCGGCAGAACATCGCATCCAGAGTCGGCCAGGGCAGCCCGGTGGTTATCGATATGGAGGTGGGCCAATCACCGTTTCTCGACACCCAACCAGTCGCTGACCAACCAATCGAGTCCGAGCCGATCGAATCCGAACCGCTGGACAGCGAGCTTGTAGATACCAAGGCAACCCCGGGAGTCTCCTCCTTCGAATACGCCAGCGACGATGAGAGTCGCATCTACGACGAGATGGGGCGACCCGATAAGGTGCAAACATTGGAATACCCGGACTACGACGAGGTCACCTGGTGGTACTTCGACAAGGGGAAGGCCTACCGCTTCCGTGACGGTGAGCTGCAGCAGGTGGTCAACTTCGAACCCGTGACTCCGATCGATCCCAACTAGAGACGAGGCCTCCGACTTGAACCCAAATCCACCCCTGGCTGCCCGGCAAGAGGAGACCGTCGCCTCCCCGACAGCCCGCTTCTTGGAGATGCTCGCTCCCAAGCTGGCGGCCACCGAGGAGGTGTTCATCCAACACCTCGAGTCGGATGTCCCTTTTATCGGGCAGGCCAGCGAGTACCTGTTCGCCGGCGGCGGCAAGCGCATGCGGCCGGCCATGCTGCTCCTGTCGGCTCGGTTGCTCGAGCGGGACAGCGACGAGGAGGTCACCTACGCCGCCGTCGTCGAGCTCATTCACACGGCGACGCTCATCCACGATGACATCATCGATCACGCCACGCTGAGGCGGGGACAGACCACGGTCAACATGTTGTGGGGCAACAGCCTGACGGTGCTGCTGGGCGACTGGCTCTACACCACGGCGATGCAGATGGCGCTGAAGCACGACAACCTCGAAGTCATAAGACGCCTCTGCGACGCAACTCTCAAGATGACCGAGGGCGAGTTGCTCTCCCTCCAGCGTCTCGGCGCCATCGACCTGACGGTGGACGAGTACTTCGACATCATCGAGCGCAAGACGGCACAGCTGTTCGCCGCTTCGTGTTTTATCCCCAGCCTGATGAAACCCGAGCGCCCCGACGCCGGGGAGCTGCTGGAGCGCTACGGGCGGGCTCTGGGCACCTGCTTTCAACTGGTCGACGACCTGCTCGATTTCACCGCCAGCGAAAACGAGCTGGGCAAGCCGGTGCTCTCCGATCTCAAGGAGGGCAAGCTCACACTACCCTTGATCCTGCTGCTCCCGCGTATCGACGCGGACCGTCGGCAGCTGATCGAGACGGTTCTGGAGGATGGGAACTTCGGACGGGTCTCGAGGGAGGAGATTCTGGAGCTGGTCTCCTCCGAAGGTACGCTCGAAGAGGTGCAGACGATGGCGGAGAAGTTCGCCGAGGATGCCCGCCAGGAGCTATCTTTCTTCCCGCCAAGCGAGGCCCGGGACGCCTTGGAGTTTGCGCCAGATTTCGTCCTCCAGCGGCGTTCGTAGACCTCCCGTATCGAGTCCAAAAACCCCTGTCGGTGTTCTCTTGGCGGCCAGCCAGGGGAGACTGGCTTCCTGGTCGGTGAGCACAACCTCCGCCCCCTGAACCGCGCCGAGACCGACAAAGGTGGCATAGCGGAACCGCCGCGGCTGGGAATCGGTCCAGGTGCGGCGACCCTCGATAGACATCAAGAAGCTGTCGGCCGACTGCCGCTCCGGGTCGGGGGGCTCGACCCCGACAAAGACCAGACCTCGGGTTCCACCCTTGGCCGGGAAGCGAAACCTGAGATAGCCGGTAACCTCCCGCTCCCAGTCGAAGGTCACCCACCAGCGAAATCGTGTCGAGCGCCGCCTGATCCGATCACCCTGCCCGCCCCAGAGCTCGTTGTCGGGTCCGATCAACATCCGCTCGGCGGCCAGCGGCCGCTCGCCCACTCGCAGCTCAGCGATCGTGGGTTTGGAGATCTCCTC
>SBFI01000160.1 GCA_006227875.1 Acidobacteriota bacterium | reverse complement strand
ATGTCGAGCTCGCCGCGCGGGTTGCCGGGCTGCTCTGCAACGATTGGCGGGAGGCCAGTGAGTCGTCGGGTGGCGGTCGTCGACCGGTGCTGGGTGTTCCCGAAGGACCCTATCTGGAGCACGCCTCGGCCAAGGGTCTGGAGCATTTCAGACGCACCTGCAAGCTGCTGGAGGATGCCGGCTACGAGGTGCGATCGGTGATGACCCTGGCCGATTTCCCGGTGGTTCACGAACGGCATCTCACCATCATGGCCGCTGAGGTGGCGCAGGTGCACGCCGAGTGGTACGAGCGCTTCTGGGAGCTCTACGACACCCGGACCCGGGATCTCATCGAGCGAGGAACGGGGATTCTGGCCCCAAAGGTGGAAGAGGCACTGGCCGGGCGCAAGCGACTCCAGTCGGAGCTGGCCGACACCGCCGCCGCCAACGAGATCGATCTCTGGGTCTCACCGGCGGCCACCGGACCGGCACCGGCGGGCCTGGATTCGACCGGGGACCCGATCATGAATCTGCCCTGGACTCAGGCTGGGCTCCCCACCGTCTGTCTGCCGGCCGGCCACACCCTGTCGGGGATGCCCATGGGCCTCCAGGTGGCGGCGGGCTGGTACCGGGACGAAGAGCTGCTGGCATGGGCCGGTGAGATGGAGGAGGTGCTCGAGCCCGATGTCTAGTGTCGTCCGCAGCGAGATCCGATCCGGCGCCTATGCCGACTCGATCGTGCTTATGCAGCTGCAGAGCGCGCTCACCCGGTTGCCCGGTGTCATCGACGCCGGGGTGGTCATGGGCACAAAGGTAAACCTCGACCTGCTCGCGTCCAGCGACCTGCTGCCCGAGTCGGCCGCCGCGGCCGGAGCCGACGACCTGGTGGTGGTGATCAAAGCCGAAAGCGACGAGGCGGCGGAAGGTGCTCTCGGCCAGATCGACTCCTTGCTGGCCAGACGGAGCACCGGCGGCGACAGTGAGCACTGTCCCCGCAGCCTAGCCGCGGCGATCAAGGCCCGGCCCGACTCCAACTGGGTGCTGATCTCGGTACCGGGCCGCTGGGCTGCCGGTGTGGCACGCGAAGCCGTCGACCTGGGCCGTCATGTGTTCCTCTACAGCGACAACGTCCCGCTCGAGGACGAGATCCAGCTCAAACAGGAAGCCGCGTCCAAGGGTCTCCTCTTTCTGGGCCCCGACTGTGGTACCACCATCGTCAACGGCGTGGGTCTGGGTTTTGCCAACCGGGTGCGGCGCGGCGCCATCGGTCTGGTGGGAGCTTCGGGCACCGGTCTGCAGGCCGTCACCGCCCGCATCCACGAGCTGGGAGGTGGTGTCTCTCATGCTCTCGGCACCGGTGGCCGCGATCTGACCGCCGAGGTGGCCGGGATCGCGGCGCACGAGACCCTCGATCTGCTTGCCCGCGACCCCGACACCCGCGTCATTGTTCTGGTTTCCAAGCCACCCGCGCCGCGAGTCGCCGCCGGTCTGCTCAGCGCCGCGCGGGCCACCGGAAAACCGGTGGTGGTCCACTTCTTCGACTTTGCACCGCCGGCCCACAGTCTGGACAATCTCCACTTCACCAACAGTCTGAGTCGCGCCGCCGAGCTGGCCGTCGAGCTGATCGAGGGCGGCGCCGAGCCCATCGCCAAGGCCGAGATCGCCGGCGGCGAGCATCGCCCCAGCCACCTCCGTGGTCTCTTTGCCGGCGGCTCGCTGGCGGTCGAGGCACAGGAGGGGTTGCGGCCGTTTCTCACCCCACTTCACTCCAACGTCCCGATCGCGGGCGTGGAACGCCTCGCCGACCCGACGCGGAGCCAGGGACACACCATTCTCGATCTGGGGTCGGACGAGCTCACCGTCGGCCGTCTCCACCCGATGATGGACCAGCAGCTGCGGATCGACCGTTTGCGTCAGGAGGCCGCCGACCCGCAAGTGGGGCTGCTGCTGCTCGACGTCGTCCTGGGCTATGGCGCCCACCCCGATCCGGCGGCGGAGCTGGTGCCGGCGATCGAAGAGATCCGGCGCGAGCACGAGCTCGAAGTCGTGGCGGTGGTCATCGGTACCGAGGAGGACGAGCAGGAGATCTCGTCGCAGATCGAGCGGCTGACCGCGGCCGGTGCCCGGGTCTTTCGCACCGTTACCGAGGCCACCACCTATATCAGCCGGGTGCTGGCAGCCAGGAGGCCCACGGGTGGCACTCCAGTGGCGCTCGATGTTCTGTCTTCCCCGGTGGCGGCCATCAACGTCGGGCTCGAGACCTTCTACGACAGCCTCACCGGGCAGGGAGTGGAGACGGTACAGGTCGAGTGGCGCCCGCCGGCGGGGGGCAATGCCCAGCTGACGTCGATCCTGGAGAGGATGAAAGGGTGAGTATCGATCAGGCCAACCAGAGCGCCTTCGAGCGGATGACATCGGCCAGGCCGATACTGACCGCCGTCGACGTCGCCGGCAAGGTCATCCCCGACCTCGGGGAGAGGATGCTTCTCCACGCCGGACCACCGATCGGCTGGGACCGGATGTCCGGACCGCTCAAAGGGGCGGTCATCGGCGCCATCCTCTACGAGGGCTGGGCCGAGGACGAGGCCCGGGCCGCAGCCATGGCCGAGGGGGGCGAGGTGACCTTCGAGCCCTGCCACCACCACCAGGCGGTGGGTCCGATGGCCGGTGTCATCTCTCCTTCGATGGCGGTCTATGTGCTGGAGAACTTAACCCACGGCAACCGGGCTTTTTCCAACTTCAACGAGGGTTACGGCAAGGTGCTCCGCTATGGCGCCTACAGCACCGAGGTCCTCGACAAGCTGCGGTGGATGAACGAGCAGATGGCGCCGGTTCTGGCCGCGGCCCTGGCGGAGAGCGAGGGGCTCGACATTCGGGCGCTGCTGGCCGAGGCGCTCCACATGGGAGATGAGGGGCACAATCGCAACAAGGCGGGTTCGCTTCTCTTCCTGAAGCTGCTGGCACCGTTGGTGGCCAAGGTCGCGCAAGACAAAGCCACCGAGGAACGGATCCTCCAGTTCGTCGGTGACAACGCGCTTTCGGTTCTCAATCCGGTGATGGCGGCCTGCAAGGCCATGGCCGACGCCGCGCACGGGGTCGAGGGCTCGACCCTGGTCACCACCATGGCGCGCAACGGCACCGACTTTGGCATCCGGGTGAGCGGTCTGGGCGACGACTGGTTCACCGCCCCCGCACCCACTCCCGACGGGCTCTACTTCAGCGGTTTCTCGGCCGCCGATGCCAACCCGGATATCGGCGACTCGACCATCACCGAGACCGCCGGCATCGGCGCCTTTGCCATGGCCGCGGCACCGGCGATCGTCACCTTTGTCAGCGGCACACCCCGCGATGCGGTTACCGCCACTCTCGAGATGTACGAGATCACTACCGCCGAGCATCCGCACTTCACCATCCCGACCCTGGATTTTCGCGGCACGCCGACGGGTATCGATCTGCGCAAGGTCGTCGAGCTCACCATCACACCCCGGATCAACACCGGTATCGCCCACCGCGAGGCCGGGGTAGGACAGGTGGGGGCCGGCCTCGTGCGACCACCAAAAGAGGTCTTCGAGCAGGCCCTCATCGCCTATGCGGAGCGCTATGAGCTATAAGACAGAAGTAAAGGCCGACAAGCAAACGAAGACCGCCACTCGGTTCTTTGGCGAGCGCGTCACCCGCAACGAGGATCCCCGGTTGCTGACCGGGCAGGCCCTATTTGTCGACGACGTGGCGCTGCCCGACATGGGTCACATCGCCTATGTGAGAAGCCCCTACGCCCACGCCCGGATCGGGGCGATCGACACCACCAGGGCCAGGGAGATGCCGGGGGTGATCGCCATCTATACCGCCGCCGATCTGGGCGACTACTGGCAACCGGGGCCGTTACTGGTTTCACCACCCCCGATCGAGCGCTGTGTCTTCCACCAGCGGACACAATTCCCGCTGGCCAAGGACAAGGTGCGCCACCTCGGCGAGGCGGTGGCGGCGGTGGTGGCCACCAGCCGCTACGCCGCCGAGGACGCGGCCGAAGAGGTGATGGTCGACTTCGATCCTCTCCCCGGGGTGGTCGACCTCGAGCAGGCCCTGGCCGACGACGCCCCGATCCTCCACGACGACCTCGGGCACAATCTCTCCGCCCATGTCATCCAGGAGAAGGGGGAGTACGAAACGGCCAAGGCGATGGCCGACCTCGTCCTCGCCCGCCGCCTCGCCTACGACCGGGGCACCGCCGCGGCGATGGAGAACCGGGGGATCGTCGCTGACTGGGACCGGCGCGCCGGGCGGCTGACGGTGTGGGACACGACCCAGGCGCCGATCCCCATCCGCAACGGCCTGGCCGCGATGCTGGGGCTCTCCGAAGCCCAGGTGCGCGTCGTCGCCCCATTTATCGGCGGCGGCTTCGGACCCAAGATCATGATGTTCTACCCCGAGGAGATGCTGGTCCCCTGGATCTCGATGCAACTCGGGCGACCGGTCAAGTGGATCGAGGATCGGGAGGAGAACTTCACCGCTACCACCCAGGAGCGGCTGCAGATTCACGACGCTGAGATTGCGCTCTCGGCCGACGGCAGGATCCTCGGCATCCACGATGTCTACCTCCACGACAACGGGGCCTACAATCCGTATGGGCTGACGGTGCCCATCAACAGCCAGTGCACGCTGCTCGGGCCCTACGATGTGCCCAACTACTACACCGAGTTCAAGGCGGTCTTTACCTCCAAGCCGATCGTCACCCCCTACCGGGGAGCGGGCCGCCAGCACGGCGTCTTTGTCGTCGAGCGGCTACTCGACTTTGCCGCCCGCGAGCTGGGGATCGACCGCACCGAGATCCGACGGCGCAACTTCCTGCCCCCCGATGCCTTCCCCCACAACCACGAGATCATCTATCAGGACTTCACGCCGCTGGTCTACGACAGCGGCAACTACGAGCCGGTGTTGGACGAGGCGCTCGAGATGGTCGGCTACACCGAATTTGTCAAAGAGACCCAGCCCCGGTTGCGAGCCGAAGGCAAACATGTCGGCATCGGTGTGGTGTCCTACGTCGAGGGAACCGGGATCGGGCCCTACGAGGGGGCGCGGGTCCAGGTCCAGGCCAGCGGCAAGGTGAGCGTGGCCACCGGAATCGGCACCCAGGGCCAGGGGCACTTCACCTCGTTTGCCCAGATCGTCGCCGATCAGGTGGGGGTAGATGTGCGCGACGTCGAGGTTGTTACCGGCGACACCGATCAGTTTCACTGGGGGGCCGGAACCTTTGCCAGCCGCGGCGCGGTGGTGGCCGGCAACGCCGTCCACGCGGCGGCCAAGGACGTGCGCCGGAGAATCCTCGAGGTGGCAAGCGACCAGCTCGAGGTGGCGGCCGAGGATCTGGAGATCGCCGACGGTGAGGTTCGGGTCAAGGGGGTGCCGTCGACCGCCATACGTCTGGGTGAGCTGGCTTTAAAGGCCAACCCGATGCGAGGCGCGGTCAAACCGGGCACCGAGCCCGGGCTCGAGGCCACCAACTATTTCGGACCCGAGCGAGGTGCTACCGCCAGCGGGGTCCACGCCATGATCCTGGAGATCGACCCCGAGACCATGCAGATCGAGATCCACAAGTACGTCGTGGTCCACGACTGCGGCCAGGTCATCAACCCGTTGATTCTCGACGGTCAGGTCCACGGCGGCGTGGCCCAGGGCCTGGGCAACGCCTACTACGAGCAGCTCCACTTCGACGGCGAGGGTCAGCTCTTGAACGCCTCTTTCATGGACTACCTGCTCCCCACCGCACTCGACGTGCCGCGGATCG
>SBFI01000139.1 GCA_006227875.1 Acidobacteriota bacterium | reverse complement strand
TTCTGGGACAAGGGGCTGATGATTCTGCTGATGTGGCTGGGGCGGTTGGAGATCTATTCGATCGCGGCGCTCTTTACGCGGGCGTTCTGGCGGACATGAGAAAAGAGGGCATAGGGGCTTAAGGGCTTAGGGGTCCCCCACCCTCCCCGTCCGGCACTGAATCCGGCTGCTTTGGCCTTTATGTTCTCGATCCCTCTGGGCGGGCGGTGGAGCCCCTACGCCCCTAGGCCCGGGAGGGTGAGTGGGTGGGCTAAGCCCCTAGGCCCCTTCTCAGGCGAATAGGGTTGGGGGGGCTCGATCTCGGGGGCGGGTTTCTCGGACTCCACTACCTTGTTATCGGCGGTGCGGTAGCGACCCTGACCGAGATTCAGGAAGCTGCGATTGCGGCCGCGGCGCTTGGCCATGTAGAGGGCCTCATCCGCGATCAGCAGCAACTCGTGGGCCTCCTTGACCTGGATCTCGGGATAGGCGGCAATGCCGGCGCTCAGCCGCAGGCGGATGCGCTGGTCGTCGACCGCAAAGACCGAACGGTCGACCTCCATCCGTAGACGTTCCGCCACCCGCTGCGCCGTCTCGCCATCGGTCGCTTCCAGCACTACCGAGAACTCCTCACCCCCAAACCTGCAGCAAAGATCGGTATCCCGGCGGTGGGTTTCCAGAACCTCGGCCACCTTGATCAGGGCCTGGTCACCCACGTCGTGGCCATAGCGGTCGTTCACCTTCTTGAAGTGGTCGAGATCGCACATGATGACCGCCATCGAGCCGCCTTCTTGCCGGGTCTCGTGAAAGACCCTCTCGAGCCGGGCCTGGAGAACGCTCCGGTCGGGGAGCCCGGTGAGGGCATCGTGCTTTGCCCGGCGCTCTAGCAGGGCCCGATGTACCGTCGCCGCCACCTGCGGCAGCAGCGAATCGAGGAGCTCGAGCGATGTCGGCTCCAGCTGCCGCGGATCGCACCAGAATTGAAGTCGAGCCACCACCTCGTCATCGGCGGTGAGCTCACGGGTGATGATCTTCCAGGCCGTGCGCCGATGGATGCCCGGCAGCGGCGGTGGTGTCTCGGTGGGTGTCGCCAGACCCTCTTCGATCTTCCCTTCGGGACCCGCCCACCAGCTCTTGGCACCGTCGTGGCTCTTTGGAATCTCGAATTGATACCACGAGATGTCGAGCACATTGCCGCATTCATCCAGGACATGCTCGGCAATTTCCCCGACATCCGGATTGCGATGGATGATGCGGTGGCCGGCGCGGGTGACCTCCCACAGCTCACCGACACGCTCGACGGCCTGCCGCCGCAGGTGGACGTTTCTGGCCGCCTCGGCCGCGAGCAGGCCCACCGCCGCCAGCACAGCCAGCCCAAAACCCCAACCGAGGGCCAGAACGACGCCGAGGACAACTAACCCGAGAAGCCAGCCGAGAAGATCCAAGCTCAAGGGTGCCAGCAGACGGCGGACGAGCGGCAGACCCAAGCTCTCCCCCGGTCGCAGATCCAGGGTCCGCAGCCCAAGGAGGACGACGAGGTAGGCAGCGATGGCCACCACCGGCCAGATACCGAGCCTGGAGATTTCGGGCCGTCCCGGCCCAGTGCCCAGCCGCCAGACAACCCCGGCGACCAGGACCGCGATTACGATCCGCCCGGCATCGGCCACGGTGGGTAGCAGAGCAAAGATGCCCTGGCGTCTCAGCTGGTCCTTGAGCAGCAAGCGGCGGCCGAGCTGCCGTAGAACGGCCGCCCCTCCGGCCACCAGACCAGCGAGAGAAGGGCCAAAAAAGACGATGGTAAGTGGCAGTGCGGCGGTGCCGAGACCGAGAGTCCAGCGCCCCAGCGGGCTGTAGAAAGCCGCCAGGGCGGCCAGCAACCAGAGTATCGGCAGCGGCCAGACCGGCGATGGAGAGGGCAACGGCAGCCAGACTTCCCACAGCGGCACCGACGCCAGGATCGCCAGAGCGACAATCGCGGGGGCAACCGTCCGCAGAGCTTCGCGGGCTGAGTAGTGCCTCTCCATAGAGAACCGACAGTCCGCATCGTACGTCGGCAACCACCGCCGGCGCAAATAAATCTGCCACAATGACCCGCCTATGGCTCGCCTGGAAAAGAAACCCCAACCCGAGCTGATGGACCAGACGGCGCTGCCGCTCGCCGACACCCATCGAGCTCTCGACGATCTCGACCGCGTCCACCGCTGGCTCCTGGGTTGCCATGCCGTCAGACGGGCGCTGATACCCAGATTGGACACGGATAGGTTGCAGCAGACCGTCCTTGATCTCGGGACCGGATCCGGACAGGTAGCGAACGGCGTCGTCGACTGCGCCCGGCGGTACGGGATCACCCTCAGGATCGTGGGTGTGGACAGAAAAGTGAGCCACCTCGTCTACGGCCGCCGCCAGGGCATTCCGCAGCTGCGGGTAGTCGCCGATGCCCGGCAGCTCCCCTTTGGCGACCAGACGATCGACTGGTGCATCTCGAACCTTTTCTTCCACCACTTCACCCACGACCACAACCGCCGCATCCTGACCGAGATGCAGCGGGTTGCCATTGGCGGTACTTTGATTGTGGATCTACGCCGATCCTGGCTTGCCCGGCGGCTGATAGACCCCATGCTCCGGCTCCTGGGAGTGGCCCAGGTAGCCCTCCATGACGGGCAGATCTCGATCTCCAACGCCTGGAGTCTCGACGAGGTGAGCCAATTCCTCGACGGTCAAGAGCCAGTCGAGCTTCGACACCGTTTCCCATTCCGCTTCTCGCTGGTGCTGGGGCCCGCCCACCCGCCGAGGGCTTAGGGGCTTAGGAGCTCAGATCGCAGACGGCGGGGAGGATGCCGAAGCCGTCGGCCTCGCGGACGGCTCGGACTATGGCGCGCGCCACGGCCTCTTCGGCCAGAATGCCGACCTGGTGAATGTGGGCCTCCACCCGACCGGTGGCCAGGGTCACGACCAGATCGCCGTCGTAGAGGGAGAGCGCCGGGGCGAGCGAGCGATAGAGGCCGCCAAAGGCCATCTCGCACACCTTGCGGGCACCGAGCTTGGAGATCGAGGCGTCGGTCATCACCACCGCCAGGGTGGTGTTCCCCTCCCAGGGGTGCTCGACAGCCGGGGTCTGGGAAGCCATGACCCGTCGAGCGTCCGCCAGCTCCATCGACTCCGGGGTGAGGCGGCAACCGGCTACCAGCCGGCCCTCATCGGGATCTCGGACGTCACCAAAGGCGTTGACCGCCACCGCCGCCGCCACCGTTGGACCACCCGGCAGGGCGAGACTGGCAAAGCCAACGCCCCCCTTCATCGCACACTCGAGCCCATTGGCCTTGCCCACCGTGGCACCGGTGCCCGCACCCACGCTGCCACAGGCCACCCGACCGTCGGTGGCTGTCGCGAGAGCTTCCTCCACCAGCGGCGCGCCGGGGCGGGCTGTCTGGT
This sequence comes from Acidobacteriota bacterium, assembly GCA_006227875.1. Lineage (GTDB taxonomy): Bacteria > Acidobacteriota > Thermoanaerobaculia > Multivoradales > JAHEKO01 > M0029. The sequence continues at coordinate 2,650 of SBFI01000139.1, read as the reverse complement.
CACCAAAAGCCAGGTCGAAGAGGATCGCGGTCGGCACCAGCGGCACCACACCCCGACCTGTGTCGAAGCCGTAGCCCTCGCTCTCCAGCCGGGCCACCACCGGATCGGCGGCGCTCAAGCCAAAGCCGCTGCCACCGGCCAGCACCACGGCGTGGGCTTTGCTCGCCAGGTGATGGGGTTGCACCAACGAGTCGAATTGGCGGGTACCGGTGGCGGTCCCCCGCACCTCGGCGGCTGCCGTCGCCCCTTCGGGGCAGAGGATGACGGTCACCCCGGTCATGCCGTCGGTGTCCGATCCATGACCGAGAGTGAGACCCGGCAGCAAGAGCTCGTCGCTCGATTCCGGCAGAGGAGGGGGGAGGCCCACGGCAACTGAATTCTAGCCTGCATCGGTGGCGCCCGCCTTGCGAGGTGGTCACCAATCCCGGAGAATGCCCTCATCATGGAGATGCCACCACCACCCTGGATCGTCGGTCATCGGGGCGCCGGCGGCGAAGCACCCGAGAACACCGTCGAGAGCTTTCACCTGGCGGTGAAACAGGGGGCGGACATGGTGGAGCTCGATCTGCAGCTGACCGCCGACGGCAGCCTGGTGGCATTTCACGATCGCGATCTGCACCTGTTGAATCAAGAAGCGGTGCCGCTCGAGGGCCTCTCTCTCGACCAGCTGGCCGACGCCGTCTTTTTGGACCGGCGGGGAAAGAAGCGCCGGGGAGATTCGATACCCACGCTGGCAAAGACCCTAGCGACGCTCCCGGTCGACCTGCCCTTGAACCTCGAGCTCAAGCGGTATGGCGCCGACCGCGAAGCCCTCGTCTCCGCTCTGGATCGGGAGATCGCCGGCAGAGAGCAGTTGCTCCTCTCCAGCTTCGACTGGGACCTGCTGGCCCTGGTTCGGCAGCGACTGCCCGGCCGACCGGTGGCACCCATTGCCAAGGAAGCCGCTGATGCCCTGCTCGACGCGGCCCGGGAGCTCGAGGCCTACAGCGTCCACTGCGATTGGCGGATGGCGCGGCACAACCTCGTCCACCAGGCGAGAGCCGCCGGCAGACCGACACTCGTCTACACCGTCAACCAGCCGGATCTGGCGCGCAGGCTTCTGGCGAGAGGGGTCAGCGGTCTGTTCTCCGATCACCCCGGTCGTATCCGGCGTCAACTCGAGATGGCCGAGACATGAGCCCGGACGCCGAGGTCATCGCGGTTGTCGATCAGGGATCCACCACCACCAAGGGTGCGCTATATACAACTGCGGGTGACTTTGTTTTTGAAACCGGCTTCGCGGTAGAGCGGCGGGCGGAGGGAGCAGCAGTGGAGCACGACGCCGGCGAGCTCGCCCGCGGGGTGGTCGAGCTGGTGCAGGAGCTTCTGCACCGTGAGCAAAAGGTAGTCGCCCTCGGGCTGACCTGTCAGCGCTCGACCTGTCTGCTGTGGGACCGGGCCAGCGGCAAGCCGCTGACACCGGCCCTTTCCTGGCAGGACCGGTCCGAGCTCGACCGGGTCGAGAGTCTGGCAGCGCATGGGGCCGAGGTCACCCGTCGCACCGGTCTGCTGCTCTCACCCCACTACGCGGCTCCAAAGCTGGCCCGGCTCCTGGAAGAGATCCCGGGCGGACACCAGCGAGCGGCAGTGGGTGAGCTGATAGCCGGAACCCTCGACGCCTTTCTGGTACGGCAACTGGTCGGTGTCGATGCCACCGAGCCGGGTCACGCCGGCCGCAGCCTGCTCTACAACCTCGAATCGGGAGAGTGGGATCCAACGCTCTGCGAGCTCCTTGACATCCCCCCAGCCGCGCTGCCCGAGCTCCGCCCCAGCGCCGGCCGGTGGGGGGAGGTCGATGGCGTGCCGCTGCTGGCGGTGGCCGGAGATCAGCAGGCCGCGCTGCTCGGCCATGGAGGTTGGGTGACCGGCACCGCCGTCGCCCACTTCGGCACCGGTGCGTTTGTGCTCACCTCCACCGGCTCCGAGCCGGTTCGCCACCCCGGTCTGCTCTCGGCTGTACTCGCCGCGACAGCCTCCGGTCGCCGCTTCCAGCTCGAGGGCGCCGTCAACAGTGCCGGCAGTGCGGTCGATCGCGCTTGCCAACTTACGGCCGAGCGACTCGAGGATTGGCAGGAGGCCCGGCTCGATGTCGACAACCTACCCCTGGTTCTGCCCGCCCTTGCCGGGGTGGGAGCCCCCTGGTGGCGACCGGGGGCAAAGGGGCTGCTGGTAGAAGGGGAGCTTGAGATCGTCGGGCCACCACTGCTGGGTGGGGTCCTGGCCGGTGTAGCCATGCGGGTCGTCGACTGTCTGGAGGCCCTGCGCCAGGCCGGAATGCGCCTCGATGTGCTGCGGCTGAGCGGCAAGCTGACCCGGCTGCGGGGTCTGGTCGACCTCATCGCCGATGCCGGTCAGATCGAGGTGGAGGTGTCGGCTCAGGAGGAGACCGGGCTTCTGGGCATGGCAAAGCTGGTCGCCGCTGTGCTCGACGACAACGACGAGCCCCTGACGGCAAGCCCGGCCGCAAGCTACCAGCGCAGTCCGGGCTGGGATCCAGCCCGGGTCGCTACCGTCCGCGGCCGATGGCGACAGTTTGTCCGCGATGTTCTCGATCTCGACTGAAGAACACCTTCAATCGTCGGGCTGCCAGTCACTTCGGCGCCAGGTGTCC
>SBFI01000003.1 GCA_006227875.1 Acidobacteriota bacterium | reverse complement strand
TCGACCGAGATCTGCCCCCCGTGCTTCTCCACGACAATGCCATGGCTGATGTTGAGCCCCAGACCCGTACCCTCGCCCGGAGCCTTGGTGGTGAAGAACGGATCAAAGACCTTGTCTTGCTCCTCGATCGGGATCCCGGGGCCGGTGTCGGCAACCTCGACGACGACCCAACTGTTTTCCTGGTACGTCTTCAGCTCGAGTCTGCCCTTGCCCTCCATCGCGCCGATGGCGTTGTCGATGAGGTTGGTCCAGACTTGGTTGAGCTCACTGCCGTAGCCCTGAATTCGAGGCAGATCTTCCGCGTAGTCGACATCGACGGTGATCCCGTCTCGAAGCCTGCTGCTCAGCATGACGAGAGTGTCATCCAGCCCTTCGCGCACGTCGACCGACTGCACGGGCGCCCGATCCATAAAGGAATACCCCTTGAGGGCTTTTACGATCTCTGCGACGCGCCGGGCACCGTGACCGATCTCCTCGAGCAGGGTGTAGCCCTCGAACTTGCTCGAGAAGTAGTCGACCACGACTGGAGTCACCGTGGAGTCGAAGCTCTTGGTCAGGTCTTCGAGCTCGGCCGCGCACAGTCCCATCGTCACCAAGGTCGAGGCATGCTCCCAAGGGTCATCGATGCCGTTCCGCTCGAGCCATTTCTCCACCTCTTCTTCGAGATCGCCCTGGGCAATCGGATCGAGGGCGCTGGGCTTCTTCGCCCGTGCCTCGGCCTCTTGTTCGAGCTCGAGCTTCGCGACGAGGTCGCGCTGCAGAGTCGAAAGATTCGCCGCACCGAGTGCGAATCGAGCGCGTTCGAGACGCGGAATCGCAGACCTGAGCTGCTCCGCTCCCTGTACGGCTATTGCTGCCGGGTTGTTGAGCTCGTGAGCCATGCCTGCGCTCAGCCGGCCCAAGGTCGCAAGCCTTTCGCTCTGTCGCAACATGACTTCCTGCTGGAGGTAGGCCAGCTCGAGATCCCGAAGCTTCTGCTGTTCCCAGAGCATGTGCACCTTGCGGTGGAAGAAGCCGCACACCATCGCCAGGCACTTGATGTCGAGCTCGGTGAAGGGCTGGCGTCGCCTACAAAACAGATAGAGGGCCTGGGTCTTTCCATCCTCGACAAGGGTATTGACCGAAATCTGCTCGAGATCCTCCTTCTGAAAGTGTTTGGGGAGTTGCTCTAGAGCGTCGCTCATCGAGTCGCCACTCAAGATGCGTGTCTTGCGGTCGCGCCACTGCTGCGCTTCGAATCTCGACAAGGCAGTCGGAATGGTGCGCGTGACATCGGCGCGACCCCGATAGCCGTCGACCACAATGGCTGTCGGTCCCGGCCCCTCAGCCTCCCCCGGATCGCTGTCGAAACAGAGGTAGCGCCAGGAGTAGACATCCACGATGTATTTGAGCCGGCGGGCCAGAACCTCGCCTACGGACTCGATATCGGTCGCCGCGTTGATCACCCCGGTCAACTCGAAGAGAGCCTCGTAGCGCGACACCTTCGAGAGGAGTTCCTGCTTCGCAGATTTTGAATCTTTGGAGTGGGAATTCGTCGACATCAGTCCAATCTGCCCTTCAGCTCGGCATCACCCGTCGAGTGACAGGGGAGACCCCGAACTGTCTCTTGAACGCTCTCGAAAAGTGGCTCCGGCTGGAGAAACCCACTCGCCGGGCTACCGCCTTCATTGGTAGACCGTCGCCCTGCTCGAGAAGCTTCCAGGCGCGCTCCAGCCGAATTCGTCGCACCATGCTCATAGGAGGTAGGCCAAAAGCTCTCGCAAAGGACTCCGCAAAGGCCGATCGGCTCATCGACGCCACTTCGGCCAACGACTCCACTGTGTGGGGGTCGGCCGGGTCCTGGAGAATGTGCTCTAGCGCCCGCGCCAGGCGCTCATCCTCCAGCGCCGCCAACCAGGGCAATGAGCAGGTGTTGGTCTCGCAGAGACGACGAAAGAGATGGACAACGCACTGATTCATGAGCGCCGCCTTCATCGCATCACTTCCCGGCCCGGCATTGGTTTGCTCGGCCAGAATGTCCTTGAAGGCGGAGCGCACCTGTGGGATGTCGGAGAGGTCCTCCACAATGACGTCCTCGAGCTTGTCGAACAACCCGAGAGCCGCTCCGTAGCGAACCTTCACCAAACCGCAGGCGACGATCATTTGTGGGGGCTCGGCCGATTCGGTCGACACCACCGGGGCACTCGGCAGTGTCTCCGCTTCCGGGTCGATGACGCATTCCTTGCCGATCTCGCCACCCGGCTCGAGGGAGTGCTGCGCTTCTTTGGGTACCACCGCAAGTGAGCAGAGTCCGAGCGGCTGAACGGTGCCTGACGCCGAGCGCACGAAGCCGGAGCCCGCCAGGACGAAATGAATCATCACCCTCGGCGCCCCCGGCAGGTGGAGCCTGCGACGCGGGCTCACTTCGCAAAGCGAGAACGGCTCGACCTCAATATCGAGGTTGGAGAGCAGCTTGTCGAGTAACACTCGGGAATGGTACTGTGTCGGAAACACCTTCGCAATAGCGACTGGACAAAAAAGCACACCTTGCGGATCACTTGACACGTGGGGTGGGCCAGACTACCTGGGTAGGAAGCCGGCAGTCGGCTCCCCAGATCGACAGCAAACCAGAGAGGAGACAAGACGAATGAACACAAAAACCACAGTCGCCGTCGTGGCCACGGTGCTCGCTGGGCTGGTTGGAGTGGGTGCGCAGGCGCAGCTTCCCGACCCGGGCATGGAGATCGACACCGCGCGCACCGCGGTGGTGATCACCGA
>SBFI01000058.1 GCA_006227875.1 Acidobacteriota bacterium | reverse complement strand
GGCCCTCAAAAGGCCTCTGAAACGCCTCTCAGGGCTTCTTGAAGCGCCGGGGACACAAAACGCCCCACGGCGGGCCGTGGGGCGTCTCAGACGGTCTTCAGAGGGGCTCTAACGGCGTCCCTTCATGCGACGGCGCTCGCGCCGCGCGACGAGCACCTTGTTCATCGCCAGCGCCACCGGCGAGGCGACGAAGATCGACGAGTAGGTACCGACGAGGATGCCGACCAGGAGGACGAAGGCGAAGGTGTTGATGACGTCGCCTCCGAAGATGTAGAGACTGAGGACCACGACGAGCGTGGTTCCCGAGGTGATGAAGGTCCGCGACAGGGTTTGGTTGATGGACAGGTTCATCAGCGGCTCGAGGTCCTCACCGCGCCGCAGCCTCAGGTTCTCTCGCACCCGGTCGAAGACCACCACCGTGTCGTTGACCGAGTAGCCGACCAGGGTCAGAAGGGCCGCCACCGTCGGCAGGTTGATCTCGCGGTTGGTCACCGCGATGGCGGTCAGGGTGATGAGCACGTCGTGGAAGAGAGCCGCCACGGCGCCCACCGCGTAGGGCAACTGGAAGCGGATCCAGATGTAGACCAGCATGCCGACCAGCGAGAAGGCGATTGCCAGCATCGCCTTTTTCTGCAGATCCGCCCCGACAGCGGGGCCGACGCTCTCCGCGCCGAGCAGCGAGTAGGCGCCGACGGCCGCGGTGTTCTCGAGCTCGGCCCGGGCGGTGGCGCTGAGCCCCTCGACCGCCGCCAGCTCATCGAGCGAGCCGTAGATGCCGTTGGTCTTGCGGTAGTCGAGCACGGCGTCGGCCATCGGGCCGTAATAGGCTTCGCGCGCCTCGACGTCGCCGCCCATGCCGTCCGGGTCCGCGGATTCGAGGAGGCCGAGCAGCTCCAGCGAGCCCTGGCGATTGAGATCGAAGCGGTCGCCGAGATCGGCGTTGAGGTCGCGATCCAAAAGCTCCAGGATCGGACGCGTGAAATCGCCCTCCGTGCCTTCGGGGTTCTCGACCCGGATCAGGATCTCGTTCTTTTCGGCCTCGTCGAACTGCTGAAATCATGGGCGTGCCCACCGTGAGGCCGGAGATGGCCTCGCGGAGCTCGCCGAGATCAGGCTGCTCACGGAACTTGAGGGTGACCTGCGTGCCACCGACGAAGTCGATGCCGAGGTTGAGGCCCGGTCCGAGGAACTGGTAGGCCAGGCCTCCGGCAATCGCCAGCGTCGACAGCGTCAGGGCAATCTTGCGGTAGGAGAGAAACGGGATTTTGGTGTCGCCAATGATGCGCATGGATTCATCCAATCAGATGCTGAGGCTCTCGACGCGTTCGCGGCCGGCCAGCACCAGCATGTAGATGGTGCGGGAGACGAAGACGGCCGTGAAGACGCTGGCCAGGATTCCGATCGACAGGGTCACCGCAAAGCCCTTGACCGGGCCGGTGCCGAAGTTGAAGAGGAAGAGGGCGGCGATGAGGGTCGTCAGGTTGGCGTCGAGAATGGTGCCGAATGCCCTCGAAAAACCCGTGTCGATGGCCGCCCGCACCGTCTTGCCGACGCGGAGCTCCTCGCGGATGCGCTCGAAGATGAGCACGTTGGCGTCCACCGCCATGCCGATGGTGAGAATCACCCCGGCGATACCCGGCAGGGTCAGGGTGGCCCCGAAGTAGGCCATGGCGCCGAGCAGGATGATGATATTGAGGACCAGGGCGACGTTGGCGTTGAGGCCCGACAGCTGGTAGTAGATCAGCATGAAGAGCATGACGACGAGGAGGCCGGCGACCGCCGCCCTCACCCCTCGCACCACCGAGTCGCGACCGAGAGAAGGCCCGACCGTCCGCTCTTCGAGGTAGACGATCGTCGCCGGCAGGGCGCCGGCACGCAGCTTGAGGGCGAGGTCCTCGGCGTCCTCGATGGTGAAGTTGCCCGTGATCCGTCCGTCACCGGGGATACGCGACTCGATCGTCGGTGCCGAGATCACCCTCTCGTCGAGCACGATCGCCATCCGGGTCCCGATGTGGGAGCCGGTGTACTGGCCGAACTTGTCGGCGGCGTGCGGTTGGGTGGAGAAGTTGACCACCGGCTGGCCGTACTCATCCTGACTGCGTCTCGCGGTGCGCAGCTCCTGGCCCGAGATGATGGCGGCCTTCTTGAGCAGGTAGTAGTCGACACCGAGGATCTCGCCGTCGAGCCCCTCGCGGTCGCCGGGCAGGATCTCGGAATCGGACGGCAGGATGCCGCCAATCCCTGCGAGCAGACTCTGCCGATCCGGCGCAGGCCCCGCAACGACCTCCTGAAACTCCAGGAATGCGGTGGACGAGATCAGGTCCTTGACGCGGGCGGGGTCGTCCACGCCGGGCAGCTGGACGAGGATCCGGGGGCTCTCCAGACCCTGACGCTGGATCACCGGCTCGGCGACGCCGAACTGGTCGACCCGGTTCCAGATCGTTTCCAGCGACGAACGAACGGCCATGTCGCGCACCGTTCGATCCATATTGGGGGGCAGCTGGAAGGTCCACGTGCCGACCCCGGGGCTCGCCTTGTAGCCCGGCACCCAGTTGTCCGCAAGGTCTCGCAGGGCCGCGGTGTCGGCATCAGCCGGCACTCCGACTGTAAAGCTCAGATCGGAGACATTGGACTCCCCCAGGGAGAGCTCCAGGCCCTGTTCCCGGGCGCGGCTGACGAGGCGCTGGGACGCGTCGTCGAGCTCCGCCTTGATCGCGTCGTCGGTCTGGACCTCCAGCACCAGGTGGATGCCGCCCGAAAGATCGAGACCATAGTTGATCTTCTCTCCCGGCGGATAGAGCGACCACACACCGAGGGCCACCACCACGAGGATCAGTACGATTCGCCAGACAATTTTCGTGTCCACACTCGCCTCCGCTTCAGGATGAGCCGTCGTCCGCGCCGACGGGCCCGCCGATGGCGCTCTTCGCGATCCGGATCTTGGTGTTCTCTGCGATCTTGAGAAGCAGCGTCTGGTCTTCGACGGCGGCCACGGTGCCGTAGATGCCGCCCGAGGTCACGACCTTGTCCCCCTTCTTGAGGGCCGCGATCATGGCCTCCTTCTTCTTCTGCTGCTTCTTGGCC
>SBFI01000345.1 GCA_006227875.1 Acidobacteriota bacterium | reverse complement strand
AGATACCTCTCGTACAGCCCGGCAGCCTCGTCCAGAGCACCGGCCGCCTTCAACTTGCCGGCTACCTCGCGGCCGCGACGGGCGGTATCGACATCTACTCTCGCCGATCGTGTGCGAGCCAGCAGCAGCCCGCCGACCACCAGCAGAACGATCAGATTGACGACCAGCAGCACTCGCACGACCCGATCCGCACTCGGAGTCGCCGTTGTTTGTGGTGGCTCTCTCAGCTCCATGGCTATCGTCGCCTCTCACGTGCGTGGAAGTAACGCACCAGCGAGTCCACATAGTGGGGGTCGTCGGCGCGGACGCGGACCTCTCCGGCTCCCGCCGAGCGAAACAGACGGCTCCGCTCGGAGCGACCCTTGTGGCCCAGAACCTGGAACCCGGCGGTGACATTTAGATCGTAGGTGTCGATGAGCACGGTCTCGCCGGTCTCGGCATCTTCGAGCTCGAGGATGCCGATCCTGGGCAGCTCCTCTTCACGGCGATCGCCGACGACAACGGCGGTCACGTCGTGACGCTTGCAGACCGTGCGCAACCGATCTTCAAAGCCCTCGTCCTGAAAATCGGAGATCACAAAGGCCACCACCCGACGACGCATCACCTTGCTCATGTACTCCAGCGCACCCTCGAGGTCGGTGCTCCGCCGCGGGGCGCGAAAGGTCAGAGTGTCGCGAATCACCCGCCAGACGTGCGAGCGGCCCTTCTTGGGTGGAATGTAGTGCTCGATCCGATCGGAGAAGATGATCAGCCCGACGCGGTCGTTGCTCTTGATCGCCGTGTAGGCGAGCAGGGCGGCCACCTCGGCTGCGACTTCGTTTTTGAGCTTGGCCCCGGTGCCAAAAGCGCCGGAAGAGCTCACGTCAACCAACAGCATGACCGTCAGCTCGCGCTCCTCACGATGGAGCTTGACGTAGGGCGAGCCCATGCGGGCGGTCACGTTCCAGTCGATGTGCCGGATGTCGTCACCCGGTTGGTAGTCCCGCACCTCCTCGAACTCCATCCCGCGGCCCTTGAAGGCGCTCTCGTACTCGCCGGCAAACGAATCGCTCACCAGCCTTTGAGTGCGAATCTGGATCGATTTGATCTTCTTGAAGAGCTCGGGCGACAGGGCCTCGGAGAGATCCAGATGCTCGCCGTCTTCTCTAGCCTCGATCTGGCTCATAACCTCACGCCCTCAAGCCCCCAAGCCGTCTTTACGGCACATCCACCGTATTGAAGATCTCCTGGATCAGATCATCCGAAGTCAGATCCTGCGCCTCGGCCTCGTAGGAGACCAGCACCCGGTGGCGCAGGACGCGCAGGACGTCGGGACCGATCGTCTTGACGTCCTGTGGCGTCACATAGGCGCGGCCGGAGAGGAAGGCCTGTACCTTGGCGACCTGGGCCAGATAGATGCTGGCACGTGGCGAAGCACCGTAGTCGATCAGGTTCTCCATCTTGTCGAGCTTGTAGACAGCCGGTTCACGGGTGGCAAAGACGACATCCACGATGTAGTCCTCCACCTTGGGATCGAGGTAGACCTGGTCGGCCGTCTCGCGCATCCGCTTGATTTCTTCGGGCGTCAGCACCGCCTCCACTTCGGGGTGGTGCCGGTTGGCCATGCGTCTCAGAATCTCCTTCTCCTCCTCCTTGTTGGGATAGCCGACCCGGAGCTTGAGCATGAAGCGGTCGACTTGCGCCTCGGGCAGCGGATAGGTGCCCTCCTGCTCGATCGGATTCTGGGTGGCCAGAACGAGAAAGGGATCGGGGAGCCCGTGGGTCTTGTCACCGATGGTGACCTGCCGCTCCTGCATGGCCTCGAGCAGGGCGCTCTGGACCTTTGCCGGTGCGCGGTTGATCTCGTCGGCGAGGATCAGGTTGTTGAAGATCGGACCGGTCTTGACCACGAACTCGTGATGTTGGGGGCGGTAGATCTCGGTACCGATGAGATCGGCCGGCAGCAGATCCGGTGTGAACTGCAGCCGGGCAAAGCCGGTGTGGATGGCGTCGGAGACGGTCTTGACGGCAGTGGTCTTTGCCAGCCCCGGTATGCCCTCGATCAGGATATGGCCGTCCGCGATCAGACCCATCAGCAGGCGGTCGATCATGTAGCTCTGGCCGACGATCACCTTGCCCACCTCTTCGCGCAGCCGTTTCAGCTGCTGCGACTGGACTTCGATCTCGGGGGCCAATTCTTCAGCGGTTACGCTCATCTTCTCTCCTCGCATCAACTGTTCTGATCACGCCGCAACTTGACTGCCTCCATGGCCGCGACCTGAGGGTCCGGTCGGAGCTCGTTCAGTCGACGCTCCACCCGACGCTGCAGCCGATCCAGCTCGTCGGCCGGTGGAACTTGACCGCCGTAGCGGACCCGCTCCGCAGTCTGTTGCCAGTAGCTTTCGATCTCTTCATCCAGCGGTCCCAGCTCACTCTCGAGCTCGGCCAGTGCCAACAAGAATCCGGCGCCATCGCCCTTTAGACGGAGCGCCCTGGCATCCTCGAATGTCGACTGCAGTCGCTCGTAGGGCGACACGCTCTCGCCCTCGGAGCCGACGGCTCGCCGTCGTGAGATCACGCCAAAGACAGCCAGACCGGCGGCAAGTGCCGTCAGGCTGCCGATAACCAGGGTCTTGGGTCGTAGCCCGGCAATGGTGCGTGGCATCACCTCTACCGTCGGGCCGCTCACCCGACTCTCGATCGGTGAGGACTCCAGCCGGGGGGTATAACGCAGCTCGACCGGGTCGAGGGCGAAGCTCCCGACCTCGTCGGCACGCAATTCCAATCGATAGGAGACGACGTTGCGGCCCTCACGACTCGTGGTCGAGGCCGTGACCCGCTCGCGGGTGACGGCCTCTGGGGTCATAACGCGGGGCGGCTGGGGGATGTACTCCCCGAGATCTCCCGACCAGTGGAGGTCGACATCCAGATAGAAGGTCTCGCCCACGGTCGGTGTCGGGTCGGAGAGGCTGACTTCGGCCGTCGGCGGATCCAGGTCCAGGGGCAGCTCGACCGCCCCGGCGGCATAGACCGCGCTCTCGTCCGGCCCATCGGCCGTTGCCGCCAGCAGCGTGTCGAGCAGCGGCTCCATCTGGCCCCAGTCCCGAGCCCCGCGGGAGAAGCCGACGACCCGGCCGGCGGGATCGACGATATAGGTCAACGGGATGCTGCTGGCCCGATAGTCGGCACCAACCCGACCCGTCTCGTCCCAGAACATCGGGAAGGTGATGTCCAGCTCTTCGAGAAAAGAGTCAAGGGCAGCGCGGTCCCTGTCGATGGAGACACCGACAACGGTTAGAGGGGCGCCGGACCGTTCTCGATACAACCGCTCGAGACTCGGCAGCTCCGCTCGACAGGGACCGCACCA
>SBFI01000418.1 GCA_006227875.1 Acidobacteriota bacterium | reverse complement strand
CAGTTCTTCTTTCGCCACGATTTCTTTCACGAGAGCCGCGCCTGGGGCAGCGGCAATGTTGGTTGGTACTACGTACGGGTGGACGATCCCGAGCGCGCGGCCGAGATCGCCCGGTTGATCGACGAGGAGTTTGCCAACTCACCCCACGAGACCAAGACCGAGCCCGAAGGGGCCTTTGTCCAGGGTTTTGCCAAGCAGATTGGCAATATCGGCGCCATCATGATGGCCATCCTGAGTGCCGTCTTCTTTACCATCCTGCTGGTGGCCGGCAACACCATGGCGCAGTCGGTGCGCGAGCGGACCGAGGAGCTGGCGGTGCTCAAAGCGATGGGTTTTACCCACCGGGGTGTGCTCGGCCTGGTACTGGCCGAGTCCTGTCTGCTGGCCATGCTGGGAGGGTTCTTGGGTCTGGGCATCGCCTGGTTTCTCATCTCGCTCGGCGACCCGAGTGGGGGGGCGCTGCCGATCTTCTTTTTTCCCACCAGGGATCTGGTGCTGGGCGTCGTCCTGGTCCTGCTGTTGGGTCTGGCGACCGGGCTGCTACCGGCGCTCCAGGCGCAACGGCTCCAAATCGCCGACGCCATGAGGAGATAGAGAGATGGCGGCAGGCCCTTTGAACTGGTTCTCGCAGGTGGTCTCGGTCACCGGCTTTGGCCTGCGCACCCTGCCCGAGCGCAAAGGATCGTCGGCGGCAGCGGTCTTTGGCATCGCGGGGGTAGTAGCGGTGATGGTCGGGGTACTCTCCATTGCCAATGGGATCATCCAGACGATGAAGAACTCGGCGGCGCCCGAGAACGCCATCGTTCTGCGCAGCGGCTCCGACACCGAGATGATGAGCGGTCTGAGCGGCGACAACGCAAAGCTCGTTGCCGAGGCGCCGGGAATCGCCCGCTACACCGACGGACCGATCGCCTCCTCCGAGCTGTTTGTCATCATCAATCTCCCCAAGCGCTCGACCGGCACCGACGCCAACGTGCCTCTGCGCGGGGTCGTCCCCGCCGCCTTCGAGGTGCGAGACAGATTCCGGCTTACCGAGGGGCGGCGCTTCGAATGGGGTCTCAACGAGGTCGTCGTGGGAGCCGGGGCGGCGCGGGAGTTTGCTGGACTGGAGCTGGGCGGCAGTCTCGAGGTGGGAAGTGAGCGCTGGCCGATCGTCGGCATCTTCGAGGCCGGTGGTGGTATCGCCGAATCGGAGATCTGGTGTGACGCGGCGGTACTCCAGCCGGCCTACCGGCGGGGCAACTCCTACCAGTCGGTCTACGCCAAGCTCACCGCCCGGGGAGCCTTCCCGGAATTCAAGGACAGCCTTACCACCGATCCACGGCTCAACGTCAAGGTGCTCCATGAGGACGAGTACTACTCCTCGCAGTCGGCGATGCTGACAAATCTGATTACCGGTCTGGGCACCATTGTCGCCCTCATCATGGGGCTGGGCGCTTTCTTCGGGGCGCTCAACACCATGTACACCGCAGTCTCTGCGCGCACCCGTGAGATCGCTACGCTGCGCGCCCTCGGCTTTAGCGGCGGTCCAGTGGTGATTTCGGTGCTGTTGGAGTCGCTGGTGCTGGCTCTCGTGGGTGGCGCCATCGGCGGTGGCCTCGCCTGGATCGCCTTCGACGGCTTCCGCGCCGCCACTATCAACTGGTCGAGCTTTAGCCAGGTGACCTTTGCCTTTGACGTCACCCCCAGCCTGCTTGTGCAGGGGATCGTCTACGCGCTCCTGATCGGCCTAGTGGGCGGGCTGTTCCCGGCCATTCGGGCCGCCCGCCTACCGGTGGCCACCGCCCTGCGCGAGCTTTAGCCCACCACCCCGGTGGGAAGACAGGCTACAAGCTCCATGTGAGGAATCTTTGGCGTTCTGGCCGGCGACGAGCGGCTGCTGCCGAATGACGAGACTCTTGCCGCCGTGGAGCGGGACCTGCGACATCGCGGTCCAGACGCGTCGGCGCACACCCGCGCGGGCAAGGCCGCTTTCGCCCACACCCGCCTCGCCCTCCTCGATCTGCACGAGCGAGCCAACCAGCCGATGTAGGACGAGACCCGTCGTCGCTGCCTGCTCTACAACGGCGAGATCTATTTCCTCAGCTCGCTACGCTCCGAGCTCGAGAGGGAGGGGCGGAGGTTCCGCACCGAATCGGACACCGAGGTTCTTCTCCAGGGTCTGCTCCACGAAGGAACCGATCTCCTCTCTCGTCTGGAAGGCATGTTCGCCTTTGCGCTCTACGACACGGTCGAGCACCGGCTGCTGTTGGCGCGCGATCGCTTTGGCATCAAGCCGCCGGTCTATGCGGCGGTGGAGGGCGCTTTCTATTTCGCATCCGAGGTCAGGCCGTTGCGCCATTGTCTCGAGCTCGCGGCCGAACGGTTGGCCCGGCGCTTCAAGCTCGATCTCCACATCGTGCCGGTGGATGACGAGGAATTCCTCTCGCTGATTCCCGAGACCGTGCTGCACTACGAAGCGCCCTTCTCCTACCGTCCCAACTCGGTGCCGTTTCTGGCGGTTGCCAAGCTGGTAGAGCGGCACGGTGTCAAGGCGATCCTGAGCGGCGAGGGGTCAGACGAGGCCTTCTTGGGCTATGCCTCGGCGCTCCGCAACCGGCACCTGCTGGTCGTCAAGTGGCCTGTGCGCAGGGTTGCCGAGTCCTACCTTCCGTCCGATCTCGCCTACCGCCGCAAACGGGGTTTCCCCACCACCGGGCTCCGGCGTCTCGAGATCGAGCCGTCGTTCTTCGACAACGGTCGGGTAGGGGAGGGGCTGGGGCTCACTGCTGATCAGACACCAGAGCCTTGAGAGGGTCCGCGACCACCTCGAAGCCCACGTCGGGATTCGCCCAGAATAGCGACCCTGCTGCCGGTTCAGCGATCGAGCAGCTCTCTCAGGGCGTCGTTGAAACGGTCGCTGAACGCCGCCAGTGCCGCCCTCCGCGTCTCCTGTTGGGTGTATTCGGGGCGAATCAGGTAGGGGTTGGTGTTGATCTCCCAGATCTCCACCCGTCCATTGACGACACCGTAGTCGGCGCGCCCGTACTCGATCCCGGCGAGCTCGAAGGCCCGGTGCAGCACCTCCTGGTGGGGATTGGCCTCGATGTACTTCAGCTCCTCACGGGCGGTTGCCTCGTCGAACACCTCTGAGTGTTTCACCACCCAGTGCTGGCCGAAGAAGACATGGCACGGAATGATGGCGTCGCCCAGGCGAATCGCAGCGTACTTGCGGAACAGACCATCCTCGCCCGGTGACCCGACGTATTCGACCAGCGTTCGATGGCCGAGGTCGGCGCCACCGGCGGCGAGATCGTCGAGGTGGCGCGAAAGCTCGCCGGAGGAGTGTAAGAGCTCCGACACGCTGCCGTCGTCGTGTGACCGGTCGTCGCGAGTGAAGACCGGCCAACGCTCGGGCGAGACACCGCGGTCCAGCTTTTCAACGCCAAAGGAGTTGACCCCGCCCGCAGACAGTGCCCGCAGCAGATCGAAGCGGGTCAGCGCGCGGGCCGGGTCGTTGAAGAGAGTCGTTCCCGGCGCCGCCTCCAGCCGGCGCGCCAGCGCCCGGACCAGCTCCGACTCCCGGGAGGCCATGATCTCGAGGTCGGTGAAGACGTAGACGGATCCCGCCGGCGGTGTCCGGCCGGGCGGCAGGGTTCCGGTTCTCAGAGCCTTGAGCCGGCGGCTGAGCCGCTTCGACCAAGTGCGTCCGGTGGCGCCAACACCGGGGTAGGTTTTGATCGCCACCCGCTCACGCAGCTCGGCACCCCAGGTCTTGAAGTAGTGCTGCAGGGTGTAGTCCTTGCCGCGGTGGACAAGAAACGTGAGCCGGGGAAGCGCCATGGATCGCTGACCGCGGCCCTATATGCCGGGCACCCCTCGCCCCGGGGTCCAGGGCACACCAGCGGCTTCGAGCCGCCCTTCGAAGGCCGGCAGATCGATCTCGATGAGCTGCTTTAGACCCTGTTTCACCTCTTCCAACTCCTCCTGAGCGATGGCCAGGGTCTGCCTGTGGTTGGGCGTCGGACCATAAGTCGAGAGCACCGTGCCCATGGAGGCTGCCAACAGCCGCCTGCCGATGGTGTGCGGCATCGGCTCGCCGATGTCGTCCTGTCGCTTGTTGCCACGGAGTGCCGTGCGCAGTTCGAATAGCCGTCGCTCGAGCGCGCGGGCCTCGTGGTCGAGTGAGGCATCGCTGACCGTCGACTGCATGAGGGCGTGTTTGATGAGCTGCAGATGCTCGGCAGTCTGGTCGATGATCTCGCCGGCACCGTCGGCCTGACGGTTGATTTCGGCAAGCTCCCGAGTAAACGCCAACGCCTCCTCGGGCGAAGAGCCCTGGAGGGTACCCTCACGCATCCGCTTGACCTCGAAGCTCTGAGGCTCGGCCAACTGAGTGAGCTCCCCGCCCACCCGCTCTGAAAGCGCGACCGTATAGCGACCAGGGAGGGCTAACGGACCGTCGTCGGGCATCCAGCTGTGGGTGGGTTCCAGCGAGGTCACGGCATCGGTCTTCGGATAGCGAAGATCCCAGGCCACCCGATGGAAGCCCGAGCCGGCCGGACCCTCGAGGCGCCGCACTACGTCTCCTGCTGCGTCATGCACCGTCAGCACGATCGTCGCCTTCTCTTCTTCCTCCTCGGCCTGAAGGACGTCCCAACCCGGGAATGGCGTGTCACCGCCCTCTTTGGCGATCTCCTTCTCCCTCTTCTGTCTCTTCTGCTTTGCAGTCTCGAGCCCTTCCTTCAGGTAGTAGGTAAAGACCGCGCCAAAGGGGGGATTGGGAGCGGTGAAGAAGGCCGCACCCTGGTCCGCTTTCCCGGCATCGCCGAACGGACTTCTGGGGATGAACCACCAAGCGTCGCGGACCGGGAAGAGCTCTACCGGCTGCTCGAGCATCTCTTCGGAGACCTGACGCAAAGGGGTGTAGTCATCGAAGACATAGAAGCTCCTGCCAAAGGTCGCCCCCACCAGATCGTTCTCCCGCTTCTGGATGGCCAAATCGCGGAAGGGAATGTTGGGCACCCCACCGGTGAGCTTGATCCACTTGCTTCCGCCGTCGACGGTGAAGAAAACGCCGAACTCGGTGCCGACGAAGAACAGCTCCGGCCGCTCGTGGTCCTGCACGATCCGCCAGACGATGTGACGATCCGGCAGGTCGCCGGCCATCGACCGCCAGGTGCGGCCCCGGTCGGTGCTCTTGAGCAGGTAGGGACCGAAGTCGCCCCGCTTGTGATTGTCGAGCGCCACATAGACCGTGTCGGGATCGTGGATATCGGCCTTGATGTCGTTGACAAAGGTCCCCTCCGGGACGTCTCCCACCCGATCGACACGCCGCCAGTTGGCGCCGCCATCTTCGGTCACCTGCACCAGACCGTCGTCGGTGCCGGCATAGATGAGACCCTCGACCAGCGGGGATTCCGCCAGGGAGGTGACATTGCCGTAGTTGGACATGGCGCCGAGATCCCAGATCGCGTCGACCGACCAGGCCTTGCCCATCATCGGCATGGTGATGCGCTCGCGGCCGTGTGAAAGGTCACCGCTGATTGGGCGCCAGCTGTCGCCGCGATCGTCGCTCCGCCATACCCGCTGGCTGGCAAAGTAGAGCCGGGCCGGGTCGTGGGGGCTGATGAGAATCGGGCTGTCCCAATTCCAGCGCTCGGCGGGGGCGCCCTTCTCGGGCTGTGGCTGGAGGTAGACGATCTCTCCCGTTTTGCGATCGTGGCGCACCAGATTTCCCTGTTGCCACTCGGAATAGATGATGTCGGGATTGGTGGGATCGACCGCCGGCTGGTGACCGTCCGCAAAGACGGTGATGAACCAGTCGCTGTTGCGGATGCCGTGGACATTGTCGGTGCGTGACGGTCCACCCTGGGTG
>SBFI01000356.1 GCA_006227875.1 Acidobacteriota bacterium | reverse complement strand
CTGTCGGCCGGGATCACCGCGGCGGTGCGAGGCACCGGTGTGCATGCGGTAATGGGAATTGGCGGCGCCCCCGAGGGTGTGCTCACTGCAGCGGCCATGCGCTGTCTCGGCGGTGAGATCCAGGCCCGTCTGACACCATTGAACGAGGCCCAGAAACAGCGCGCCCTCAATCTCGACATCAGCGACTTCGACCAGATCTATTCCACCGAAGACCTGGCGCCGGGTGACCAGATTCTCTTCAGCAGCACCGGTGTTACCGACGGTCAGCTGCTCACCGGTATCAGGTTCTTTGGCAGCGGCCATCGGACTTCGACGCTGTTCATGTCGCTGCCGCGGAAGCTGATCCGCTTTGTCGACACCATCCACCGCGAGGAGGACGCCACGCCGGTGTTCTTCAAATAGCAGGACCGCGGCACCCCCGATCAAAACCGATCGCTGGCCGGCCGGCCCATCCAGCCGGCCCGACGAGGCCGGTGAGATGCCCGGGCTATTTTGTGTGGTCTCCGCCACACTTGGGGCTCGTAGGCCGCCGCTATAATCGCTTATCGGACAGGCTGGATGAGCATCACCGGAAACCTGAAAACGATGGAGTTGGCGGAGCTTCTGGAGTGGCTCCACCGGGGGAGGAAGACGGGCACCCTCTTCATCGACAACGGCGAAGTGGAAAAGAAGATCTACTTCGAAAAGGGAAGCATCGTCTCCTCTGCCGCCAGCGACCCGAAGGAGTATCTGGGCCGTTTTCTGGTGAACCACGGCCACATCGACGAGATCACCCTGGCCCAGGCCGTCGAGATGCAGCAGGAAAACAAGATGCTGCTCGGCAAGATCCTGGTGACCATCGGTGCCATCAGCGAGAAGAACTTGAACCGGATGCTCCGTACCAAGGCCGAGGAGAGCATCTACGAGCTCTTTACCTGGCAGGAGGGCGACTTCAACTTTGTCGACGACGAGCTGCCCGGCTACCAGGCGGTACCCCTCTCACTCTCCAACGTGACCGCTTTGATACTCGAGGGTCACACCCGTCTCGACGAGTGGCGCCGAATAAAGGACAAGATCCCGTCGGACAAAGTGGTGCCGGTCACCGTGGGCGAGCTCGCTGCCCCGGCCAACGATGAGGTTGCCGAACGGGTGCTCGGCCTGGTCAACGACGAACGAACCATCCAGGAGATCGCCCTCGAGGCTCACGCGGGTGAGTTCGAGGCCAGCAGGGCTCTGTTTCAGCAGGTAGAAAAAGGTCGCATCAAGATGATCCGGCCGCGGATGATGGGCAACTCGGAGGAGCCGGCCGACCCCGCTCCGGCCAGCGCCGACTCGGTGGATGCCCGGGCTCTGCTCAAGGCAGCGCGCAAGCACGTCGCCGAGGGCAAGCTCGAGCAGGCGCTCCGTTACATCAAGGCGACGACGATCCTGGAGCCGAACAACCGTCAGCTCAAGCAGTCGATTGCCTCCACCGAAGACATGATCACACAGCGTCTACGTAACGACGGCGTGAATATGACCTCGGTTCCTCAGCTCGACTGCAATATCGAGGAGGTGGACTCCTCCACCCTCAGCCGGCAAGCGGGTTTCATGCTCACCCGGGTCGACGGCACCTACGACCTCAACGGCATAGCCAAGATAAGTCCGATGTCCCCCTTGGAGGCTCAGATCGTCATCTGGGAGCTCAAGCAGGCCGGGTACATCAAGCTCGGCAAGAAGAAGAAAAAGTCTTCGGCTCGATAGCGATCCGCGGGGGTTCCATTGCGGGCTGTCAAGGTCGAGGCCGAGACACTTCTTCGTTGTCGAGCTCGCAGAACCGCAGCGGCCAGGCCGCCGCCTCACCCGCGTAGTCGATACCGACCCGCGGACCGATGCTGATCCGCGAGTCCGCCACTTCCCGGCCGGTCGTCACCCGCAGCGGACCCCTGAACAACGGTGTGCCGTTCATCCCGCCATCGATGGCCAGGGCCTGACAGAGTTTGCCCGGGCCACCGGCCAGATCCCCTGGTCGTGGCTCCCGTGTGAGCGAGCGATGGGTCTTCATAAAGTCATCGCCCTCCACCGCCTCCCCGGCGCGAATCAGAACGGCTCCCCCATCCGCTTTGTTCCCGGTGACGGCATTTAGACAGTGGTACATGCCGTAGACCAGATAGACGTAAGCAAAACCGCCGGCGCGGAAGAGAGCGCTCGTGCGACGGGTCCGACGCCCCCCCCAGGCGTGGCTGGCCCGATCTTCGGCCCCGAGATAGGCCTCGGTCTCGACGATGCGCAAAACCAGACGGGAGCCGTCGAGATCGCGCACGAGGTAGCGGCCGAGCAGCTCGCGCGCCACCAGCTCGGCCGACCGCCGATAGAACGACTGCGGGATTGTGCGAAACCGACCCATCAGGGCTCCAGCCAGGCTCAAGCCTATCCGAGGACTATAATCGTGCACGCCATGCCGGACACATCCTTGCCCGCGCTCTTCGAAGAGATGCCGCCTGCGCTGTCGGGTTTCTACGACTCGCAGGCCCCCTGGTCGCTGCTTGGCGACGGGCTCGACGATCTGCTCTCACAGCTCCCTGCCAACGCCATAGAGATCGACCTCCACCCGAGCGTCCACCTGATGGGAGACCGGATCGCCATCGGTGCCGGCTCTCGCATCCAGCCCGGCGCCGTCATCGCCGGCCCGATCTTTATCGGTCGCAATGTTCAAATCCGCTCGGGTGCCTATTTGAGAGGTGGTAACTGGATCGGCGACGGCTGTATCGTCGGCGCCAACACCGAGATCAAGCGTGCTGTCCTTTTTCCCACCGCCAGAGCTCCGCATCTCAACTATGTCGGCGATTCGGTTCTCGGATGTGATGTCAACCTGGGAGCCGGCACGATCCTCTCCAACTTTCGCCACGACGGTGCCGAGGTGTCCATCCCAATGGCCGCGGGGTCGCTCGCGACCGGTCGGCGAAAGCTGGGTGCGGTGCTGGGTGATGGGGCTCTGACCGGCTGCAATTGTGTCCTCCACCCAGGGGTGGTGGTCGGACGTCGGACACAAATCTACCCGGGAGTCCATCTCCGCTCCGGGCTCTACCCGGCCGACAGCATCATCAAGCTGCGTCAACAGCTGGAAATCGTGGAAAGGAACTAGCTCGACCTTCTCACCGCCGTTCGTAGCGAAGCGGCGTAGCTGCCTGTAGATGCAAGGCTTGCGAGGGAGGGCCTGCGAAGGCGTACTCGAAGTACGTTGAGTAGGCTCGACCGAGCGTAACGCCGCAGATGCAGGCAGATACGCCGCTGCAGTAGAAGGGCGGTGAGAAGGTCGGGCTACCCTCTAGCCGTTGTCGACCAGCGCCCGCAGGATCTCGTCCTGGGAGCGTTTGGCTTTCCAGTTCCACCTGGTCTGATTGAAGAGAATCGAGAAGGCGTAGACCTTCCCCGAGCGGGCTTTGGCATAGCCGGTGAGGGTGGAGACGCCGTTGAGTGAGCCGGTCTTGGCGAAGATGTTTCCCCGATAGGGCGGCTCCGCCAACCGATCCTCCCAGCTGAGGTCGGTCTCCCCGCTGTAGGGCAGGGTGAGGATGAACTCCTGGCCGCGTGGGTGGGTGTACATGTGGCGGAGTAGTTGGGTCAGCTGCCTGGGGCTGAAGCGATTGTTGCGGCTCATCCCCGAGCCGTCGGCGAGCTCATAGGTGTCCGCGGTGATTCCGATGCGCTCGAGAAACTCCCCGACCACCCGCTTACCCGCCTCCCAGCTGCCCTCCCCGCACTGCTCGGCACCCAAGACCTTGAGCAGGCTCTCGGCATAGAAGTTCTGACTGCGCTTGTTGACCACTTCGACAGTGGTCACTAGGTCGGTACGGTGGACGGTTACGCCGCGCCAGGTGTCCACCGGCAGACTCCGAGTGGGTAGGACCTCGCCGCGGATCTTCAGGCCCCGTTCGGTGAAACCCTGACTCAGTGCCGCACCGAAGTAGGCCAGCGGGTCGGAGACCGCTATCCAGGACTCCACCGGCGCCGCCCGGCGGTAGACCGAGCCGGACACCGTCAACTGCTCGCTCCCCGCTCGGCTGACGGCGACCCAGTGCCGCTTGGCGGAACCGATGGTCTTGGCCAGATTCCGCACCTCGAACAGGGGTAGCTCGGGCAGCGTCTGGATGTTGGCCGGCTGTCCGGGTTTGCCACCCGGCCACACCCGCACCAGAACACAATTGTCACTGAAGGACAGCGCCTCCACCGGGGCCTCGTACCACTTTGTCAGCTGGTCGCGTGGCCAATCCGGGTGAACCTGGGGTGGCTCGAAGAGCCCGTGAACAAGGTAGACGTTGCCCTCGATCTCACGTATCCCCAGGGCCTCGAGCTTCTCCGCCCAATTGTGGAAGATGGCCAGGGAGTCCCCACCGTAGTGTCGTCCGGAGATGTTGGGGTCTCCCCCGCCGACCACGGCCAGATCCCCTTCCAGCACACCACCGCGGCGCCGACCCCGCATCATCACCTTGGTCTCGAAAAAGTACCCGGGGCCCAGAATGTCGAAGGCGGCCGCGGTGGTAACCAGCTTGGCATTGGAGGCGATGATCCGCGATCGGTCGGCCTGGAACTCGTAGACGGTCTCGCCGCTCGACAGGTCGACCACATGGACACCCAGGGCGGTTGACACCTTGAGACCCGACCTGACCTCCCTCTCCAGGTCGTCGCGGAGAGAGGACGCCGACAGCGCCGGTCCACAGAGCACAAGAGCGACAAGTGCGCCCAGCAACCACCAACCCCTGCGGGAACCAGGTGCGGTGGCGTCTCGGCGCAAGCCCTGTCGGTTGGTTTCTGCTCTACTGGTCACTGCTCTCGAGGTACCGGAAGAAGTCCCCGTCGGTGGTGAGGAGGAGCCAGGTCCCGTCGTCGATCGTCTGCTTCAGAGTCGCCATGCTCTTGGTGAACTCGTAGAAGCGACGGGAGTCGGGGGATTGGTCGTATGCCCGGGCGTAGATGTCGGCGGCTTCGGCATCGGCGCGGCCCCGGATCTCTTCCGCCTCGCGATAGGCCTCGGACTGGATCCGCTGGAGCTCACGCTCCATCTGACCCAGAATGTCGGCTCTCTCGCCCTGTCCCTCGGAGCGGAAGCGGTCGGATATTCGAACGCGCTCCGAGATCATGCGGTTGTAGACGTCATTCAGCACCTGCTCACCATAGTTGATGCGCTTGAACTGAATGTCCAGGACCTCGAGGCCCAAGTCGGCGGTGCGCGCCTGGGCGGCGGCCAGGATTTGCTCACGGATCTCCGGCCGACCCATATCGATCGGTACCAGCTCGTCCATGAGCTCGGTGGTCAGCTCCTCCTGTACGGGTGTCCGGTTTGTCGAGCGGATCACCTCGAGGAGATTGTGCTTGGCGATGGCGTTGCGGGTCTCGCCGTCGAGAATGTCATCCAGACGGGATTGCGCGCCCAACTCGTTGCGCAGACGGCGGAAGAACTGCAACGGGTCGCTGATCTGCCAGCGGGCATAGGTGTCGACCAGAATGAACACCTTGTCCTTGGTCGGCAGCTCCGCGACCTTCCCCTCCCATTCGAGAAACCGCTTGTCAAAGCGGTGAAGCTTCTGGATAAACGGGACTTTGACTTTGAGCCCCGGTGTTCTGATGGGGTCCCCCACCGGTTTACCGAACTGGGTGACGATGACCTGCTCCCACTCGTTGACGATATAGAACGCCCCCGACAGGACCAGCAGGACCAGAACCATGGCGCCGATGACCAGCCCGCGGATCATTCGTCACCTCCGCCGCCGGGCCGGCTCTCGGTCAGATTGAGAAGCGGCAGTATTCCCTCGAGATCACTGCCCACGACGATCTTGCTGCCTACCTCCGGCAGAACCTCGCCAAGGGTCTCGAGATAGATCCGTGTGCGGGTGACCTC
>SBFI01000080.1 GCA_006227875.1 Acidobacteriota bacterium | reverse complement strand
TTCGACTGGGAGATTCGCCACATCCCCGAGATGAATTACCGGCTGGTGGAGACCGGCGGCGAGGGTGGGATCAACGGCGGCATCATGAAGCCCCAGCAGGGACCCTGGCCAAGCAATCTCGCCTTCTACATCGACGTTGACGATCTGGAAGCCTATGTCGAGAAGATCAAAGAGGCCGGCGGCAAGATCATCGTCGAGAAGATGGATGTCCCCGAGGTTGGCCAGTTCTCGCTCTTTGAGGATCCGGACGGCCGGGTGCTGGGCATGTGGAAGCAGCTGGCAAAGCAGTAGCGACTTCCACCACCGCAGCCAAAAGCTTCAAGGTCTTTTCTTTGGCCCGCTTGGAGCTCGCTTCAGGACTCGATGAGCCCCTGGATGGGCGCCTCCGTCCACACTCCGCGTGCCAAGAGATCGCCCACGCCCCAGACTTCGTAGTGCTGGACCTTGGGCTCGAAGGCGAGCAGATAGCGCTTGTCGTCGGGATAGTAGCGGGCGGTGTCGACCTTATCGCCGGCAAAAGCGCGGATGGCGTCCAGGCTCTCCCAGAGACTCAGGACCAGGAACTCGGCCTCGTCGTCGACCAGGCGCCGGAAGAGATAGGCACCCAGGTTGCCGGCGGTAGCGCTCAGGCCGCGCAGACCCGTCTCCTCGACGAACGGTGCGTACTCATCGTAATGCTCGGCTCGGGTGCGGCCTACCCAGACTCTTGCGATCATGCTTCTTCCTCCTTGTCTTTGGGTTGAGTTTTCATCTGATTGTTCGTCATCATCAAAAGCATTTTACTCATTATGTTCGTCAGTTGTCAAGTACTTTTGGTGGTGATAGACTAAAAAGGATGACGAGAACGCCGATACGTCCCAGCCGCTCCTATCCACCCTGGCCCGCCAGCCTGCCGCCGGCGCCGGGCGATCTGCGGGTTTTGCAGGCTTTCGTCAACACCCGCGACATTGAAGGGGGCACCGATGAGCTCGAATCAGCCGCAGCGCTCGGGGCCTGGCTCGCGGCTTGGGGTCTGCTCCCGGAAGGGACCGCGCTCGGTACCGCCGACCTCGAGCAAGCAAGGGCGGTGCGCGAGGCGCTGCGTCGGCTGCTGCTGGCCAACAACGGAGCCCCGCTCGACAAAAGAGCCGTCGAGATTCTGGACCGGGCGGCCGACAAGGCCCCTTTGAGAGCCAGATTTAGTCCGGATGGAGCCGTCGGGCTGGAGCCGGCGGCGCCGAGTTGGCAGGGCGCCCTGGCCCGACTCCTCGAGCTGGTGGTGGCGGCGTGGATCGAAGGGCTCTGGCCGCGACTCAAGGCCTGCCCCAACGACGAGTGTCAGTGGGCCTTCTACGATTTCTCCAAGAATCGCTCCAGCAAGTGGTGCACGATGAAGCGCTGCGGTAATCTGATGAACGCCCGCGCCTACCGCAAACGCCGGAAATCACAACGGGGATGAAGTAGAATCCCCCCACTTTGATCGGCACTACCCTTTCTCACTTCAAGATCACCGCCAAGCTCGGTGAGGGCGGTATGGGCGAGGTCTGGGCGGCCGAGGACATCGATCTGCACCGGCCGGTGGCGTTGAAGGTCCTCGCCAAGGAGACCCTCGAGCGAGAGGACATGCGGGCCCGTTTTCTGCGCGAGGCGCGAACCGCGGCCGCCCTCAACCACCCCAATATCTGCACCATCTACGAGGTCGGCGAGGTCGACCAGGTGCCTTTCATTGCCATGGAGCTCGTCGAGGGCACCGGTCTCGACTCCTGTCTGGGCGGCGCCGAGCCGCTGGCTCTCAAGGAGGTCGTGCGGCTCGCGGTGCTGGTCGCCGAGGGGATGGCGGCCGCCCACGCGCAAGGGATCGTGCACCGGGATCTGAAGCCCGGCAACGTCATGTTGACGCCCGACGGCCAGGTCAAAATCCTCGACTTCGGCCTGGCCAAGCCTCAAGGAGCCTTTGTCGAAGGAGCGGCGGGGGGCACGCTGGCCGAGACGATCACGGCCGAGATGACCAAACAGGGCACGATTCTCGGCACCGTCTCCTACATGTCACCGGAGCAGGCCGAGGGCAAGGTGGTCGATTCGCGCTCCGACGTCTTCTCCTTCGGGGTACTGCTCTATCAGATGGCCACCGGCCAGCTCCCCTTCCGTGGGGACACGTCGACAGCGACGCTGGCCAAGATCCTCGAGGCCGAGCCCGAGCCGCCCTCGGTCGCGCGTCAGGGGCTGCCGGCCGATCTCGAGCGCATCATCCGGCGGTGTCTCGCCAAGCGGCCTGTCGATCGCTACAACGACACCCGCGACCTGGTCGCCGATCTGCGCAATCTGCAGACAACGG
Source organism: Acidobacteriota bacterium (assembly GCA_006227875.1). Taxonomy (GTDB): domain Bacteria; phylum Acidobacteriota; class Thermoanaerobaculia; order Multivoradales; family JAHEKO01; genus M0029. The sequence continues at coordinate 3,558 of SBFI01000080.1, read as the reverse complement.
GTGAGAGCCAGGCGGTCTCGGCGATTGGCCGCGAGACATCGCAGCGCTCTCCCTGGATCTGGGCAGCGGCGCTGCTGGCGGCAGCCGTGGCGTTGTTCTTCATCACCAAACCCTGGTTCGGAGGGGGCGAGGATCCGGCGCCAGCGGCCGCGGTCGAGGTCGCCAGACCCTCGGTGGCCGTGCTCCCCTTCCACAACCTGAGTGCCGATGCCGAGAACGACTACTTCTCCGCCGGAATGACCGAGGAGATCATCAGCAAGCTGTCGCGGATCGACGGCCTCGAGGTCGCCTCGCGTAGCTCGGTGGCCTCTTTCACCGATCGGGCCCGCGATGTGCAGCAGATCGGCAGCGAGCTGGGGGTGCGTTACCTGCTCGACGGCAGCGTACGCCGCGCCGGAGATCAGGTACGGGTCTCGGCACAGCTGGTCGACGGCGAGACCGGACGCAACCTCTGGTCCGAGGACTTCAACGGGAGCCTCGAGGACGTCTTTGCCATGCAGGAGCAGACGGCGCTGACCATCGCCGAGCGTCTGAATCTCGAGCTCAGCCCCGAGGAGCAGCGCGACGTCCAGAAGCGCGCGACCGAGAATGTCGCCGCCTACGACGCCTATCTGCGCGGGATGGCGCTGTCCCGGGAGTGGGGCGTTCGCGCCAGACTCGAGCAGGCGATCGAGCAATTCGAAACGGCCCTCGAGCACGATCCCGACTACGCGGCGGCCCTGGCCGGCATCGCCTTTGTCGAGAGCGATATGTACCGCAACTTCGATACCTCTGAGGAGCGCATCCAGCGGGCGGAAGGGTATGCCCAGCGGGCGGTCGAGCTCGATCCGACGATGCCCGATGCCAGTCACGCCCTGGGTCTGATCGCGGGCAACCGCTTCGACTACAACCGGGCCGCACAGCTGCTGCAGGACACGGTACGGCTCGCTCCCAAGGAGTCTCGCTACTGGGACAACCTCTCCTGGGCCCTGGCCTATAAGACTCCGCCGGACGGCCAGGGATCGGTGGATGCCGCGTGGGAGGCGATCAAGCTGCAGCCCCACTTTCCCGGCGCTTACTACCACCTGGGCCGGGGTCTGATCGCCATGGGACGCTACGAGGAGGCCCGCCAGGCCTTCGAGACCATGATCGAGCAGGACCCCGACTTCGGTGCTCGCAACATCGGCATGGCGCAGTACTACCTCGCCATCGGTGACTTGGAAGAGGCAATGGAGTGGATCGAGCGGGACGCGGCCCGGGACACCGTGATGGTCAGCTACTACCGCGCCGCCATCCTCGCCGCCTCCGGTGAGATCGATGAGGCCTTGGCCACGCTGGAGTACGTCCTGGAAAAGGGCTTCCGCGACTTTGTCACCCTCGAGGCCAGCCCTCACTTCGCCTCGCTCCGCGAAGAGCCGCGCTATCAAGAGCTCATCAGCCGCTACCAGGAATAGAAACACGTGCCAAAAGTGACCGTTGTGGGTGCGGGCCTACCCGTTCTCGCGGACGCTGCGTGGATCCTACTGCTCGATGGCGGGTGATCTGCCCGAGGGACCGACCGAGCTCGACAACTACAACGGTCACCTGCTGGAGTTGGCGGGCGACCGGGACTCCCCGCTGAAACGAGCGGTCTACGGGCTCTTCAAACGTGTGGAGGAGGGTGGGCTGGAGCCCAACCTGGCTTGGCTGGAGGAGCTGGACTCGGCCCTGAATGCTACGAGGTCTTTGTCGGGCTAGAGCACCCGCTCGAGGTATTTGCCGGTCTCCACCTCGATGCGGATGGTGTCGCCGGACTTGACGAACTGGGGCACTTGGACTTCCATCCCGTTCTTCAGGATGGCCACCTTGAAGACGTTGCTGTCGTCCGAATGGATGGGATCGGGGGTGGTGTCCACCACGAGCTCCACGCTTGCCGGGTACTTCACCTCGACCGGAGCCCCGTCCAAAAACTCCACCTGCAGCGACTGGTTGGGCTGGACATAGGGGAGGTACGCTCCCAGGCTCTCCTTGGGCAGGGTCACCTGCTCGTAGGTCTCGGGGTGCATGAACACACAGCCATCGGCCTCTTCGTAGAGGAAGTCCATGCTTTCGCGCTCCAGCTCTACCTCCTCGAAGCGCTCGTCCTGGCGGAAGCGTCGCTCGGTGAGACCTCCGGTGGCCACGTTGCGCAGCTTGGCATGGACCGAGCCGTGCATCTTGCCCCCACCGGCGTGGTACTCGGCCTCCATCACCCGAAAGAGATCCCCATCCAGCCGGATGCACATTCCGGACCGCATGTCGCTGGCAGGCTTCATCGCGCCACCCCCTTGATCTGGAGAGTCCGAGCCGAGAGGGCGTCGGTGCTCTTCACTGTATCAAGCGAGCATTGGAAGACACCCAGCTCTCAATCGGCGAAGATCGCGAACGGCACTAATGCTCGAGCGTCCAGGATCTGATGGCGGAGGTCAGCAGGAAGAACAACGCCACAGCCCCCAGCAATACGAACGTGCCGCCCAAGATGGGGCGCCCTTGAACAAAATGACCGATGGCGAGCGCCGTACAGAGAACCGGTCCGACGATCCAGCTTGCCCACTTCTTGGGATCTGCGTATCGGTGATGCCAATCAGGCTGTCGTCTCGTGAGTATCCCAGCCCATCCCACCCCGATAACAGCGCCGACTGCAAGACAGGTCAGAACTATCTCAAGAGTGTTAGTCATTTCTACTCCTCGAGGCTCTACAACTCTCCCTGACCTCGGGGGTTCTACCGCCATGATCCAGAAGTCAGTCTAGCTCTTCCGACAGCTAGATCTGGCTTTCGCTGCAGCCTCACTTCTGGGGCCCTGGCCAATGCCGTCTGCTCGGCCGGTTGCCGTTCAGGAACTCCGTCTTTTAGTCGTGCTTCAAGGTTTGTAGCCGTCCGAAAGCGTCTTCATAAAGGCCACGATGGCGGCCTCCTCGTCCGCGGTCAAACCGAGATCCCCCAGTTCGTCCACATTTACGTTCAGCGGCACTTCGGGTGGCGGCCAGCTCTCGACGTCCCGTGTGTTGTAGAAATGGACCAGCTCTTCCAGAGTCTTGAAGAAACCGTTGTGGGTGTAGGCCTTGGGGAAGCCCTTCCCCGGTCGCTTGTCGACGTTTCTCAAGGTCGGGACCTTGTGCTTGCCGAAGTTCTCCTCGGCTTTGCTCTCCCATTCTGGTCGCATCGACATCGCCAGAAAACCCCCCAAGCCCGGATCGATCCAGTCCGCCCCGTCCGGATTGATGGGGCTCCCGTCATCCAGGAAGATTTCGTCCATGTCGTAGAAGGGGTTTTCGGGATTCTTCGGGACGCCCAGGTTGTCGTAGGTGAAGTCCGTGCACAACGGCGCCTCCCCTCCGGCACCCGGCTCACTCGGATGGCAAGCCGCGCACATGCCTTTGTTATTGAAGAGCTCCAGTCCCCACATCTCCTGCTCGGTCAGCTCGACCAGTCCCTCGAGGTAATAGTCGTATTTCGACGAGAACTGGTTGACCTCCGCTGAGTCCTCGTAGGCCTCGATCGACAGGGCTATCCGGTCGTACGAATTCTCTACATCATCGACACAATCCAGTGATCCCGG
>SBFI01000474.1 GCA_006227875.1 Acidobacteriota bacterium | reverse complement strand
AGCGGAGCCATCCTCCCGCGCAGCGGAGGGGAGCCCCCGCAGGTCACGAGACCGGGCCACCACAGACGCCTAGAGAATCCAGGCGTAGCCGATCTTGAAGAAGAAGGTGCGGTCGGTGCGGGTGAGACTTATGTCCTGGAGCCCCAGCTGGTTGTCGGAGTAGCCGACAAAAAGCACGGTACGTGGGTTGACCTGGTAGGAGAAGAGGAACTGGGTGAAGAGTTGCTGGGTCTCGGGCTCAACCTCGTCGGTGTAGAGATCAGGGTTGCGGGTGATGTCCAGATTCTGCACGATGGCGCGGACAAATGTGCGGACGTTGAAGTTGTAGACCAGCCGCAACTGGCTGAGATTGGCTTCGAACAGCTCGCCGCCTTCGACCTCCAGCCTTTGCAGGTCGTGGTTCAGATTGGCAATGATGTGCCGGCCCAGCTTGGCTTCGATGGTCGGGTTGAGACGCAGCTCGTCGGCCGGCTGGTTGTTGGTGATGTCGATCGAGTCACCCGACCGGCCCCAGAAGGTGAACTTGACCGCGCCGCTGGGCTGCGTTTCCACGTAGAACTCGGTGTTCAATAGATCTTCGTAAAGAACACCATCGAAATACTCTTTCTCCTCCATGATGACCAACTCCACGAGCGTCTGCAGTGGGCCCCAGAACCTGCCAAAGATCCCGAGCTCTTCATCGGTGAGTTGGTCTTCATGATCCTCCACCCGCCCCGCGAAGCCACCGATATCCCAGCGGTCGTACCAGGATTCTTCTTCGCCCCAGAATCTCCGGAACAGGACGCCCTCGACCTCGCGGAAATCCACCCGCGGTACAAACCCGCTATCGACTCTGAAACCCGGTGCCCGATCCTCGTACTCCAGCTCCCAGAACCAGTTGGTCTCGTCGTGGCTGTATTCGAACTGGAGTGCATAATCGGAAAAGGAGCCGCTCTCCTGCTCGTACTCCGTCGACACCTCTTCGGGATAGAGGGTGTCGGAGCGCAGGTACTGGAACTCGATAGTGTCCTTTTCGGTCACCCGCAGAAAACCATCCAGCCCACCCACCCGGTTGTGGTAGTTCTCTCCCTCGCGCCCGGTGTAGAGAACACCCAGGGTCGACGTCGACGCGATATCTCGCCGGTAGCGGAACACACCGTTGGTCACCGGCTCCTCCAAGAAAACCGATTCGGTCCCCTGATTCGAAGGGATCAAAAAACCGTTTACGGCGTCGTCAGCGACAAAGACACCAAGGGCATTGCGCTTCTCCTTGCCGGTCAGCTTGATGCCCCAATCCGGATCGAGCACCGTGCGGGTATGGACGGCGTTGATAGGGGTCGAGAAGAAATCGATCCCCTCCTGGAAGAACGGTCGTCGCTCCTCGAAGAAGAGGGCGAAGCGCTCGTTGACATTCAGCTGCGCGACATCGGCTTCGACCTGCGAGAAATCGGGATTAATGGTTCCCAGCAGAGCGGTGTTGGGTGTGATGCCCCAGCGGATCGTCAGCCCGGCCTCGGCTTCCTGGTTGGCCTCCTCCAGATCCCCCTCTGGAAACTCGTCCAGCTCGTCGGTCCGAGTCGCGGTCACCGTCGGGTCGAGCTCCAGATTGCGACCGGGCTCCAGGCCCTCAAGCCCGCTCCGCTGATCTTGTTGAACTGACAGATGATGCAGCTGCGATCGCGATCTCGAGGGCTGTCAGTGATGCGGTGACGACTGCTGCGTGGATAGGAGCGGCCGAGCTCGATGCCCCAGGTCTGGGCCTCTCGGGTCTTCTGAAAGCGCAGTTGGTCGAAGGGGAACGCAACCTCGACTACATAGCCTTCGTTGGTGAGCTTTCCTGCCGACGCCCAGATCATGTCCCACGAATAGTCCTCGATCCCATCCACCTCGCTGAAGATGGCGTCGGCCTGGACGCCGAGCGGGTTGACCCGGAACTGGAATGCACGTCGCTCGTCGTTGAAGGTGTCGAGCGTGATGGTGACGTGGTCGTCCTGGACAAAGGTGTCGATCTCGTCGCGGGCCATGAGATGGGCACGCACCCGTCCGGGCTCGGGATCGTGCGCCCGAAAGGCGATGTAAAGCCAGGAGTCGTCAAAGGTAACGAGACCCTCGGTCTCGACCGGCGGCGGGATGTTGTTACCGGGGAAGTACTCGTAGAGCAGTGGAATGACCACCGCTTCCTGCCAGGCCGGTTCGTCCAGCACGCCGTCGATGTCGATCTCGGAGGTGGCGCGTGCCACCTCGAAGATTCTTACCGCGTCAGTTGCCGAGTCGGTTTCCTCCTGGCCCCACACTCCGGTCGGCACGACTGCCAACACAAGGCCGATAGCCGTGAGCCGGCATCTGCGTGTCATAGCTCTTCCTACGCTCTTCCGCCCCCGGAGTTTAGACGAGTGGCACCCGCCGTTGGTTGGCAACGACCCGAGCCGGCTGATCCCGCTCCCGCGATTCGATAGCATGGCGGTGGCCCTGCAGCCATTACCCGACCACTCGACCGCCAAAACTGGGAAACAGGAGCCCGATGCGCGAACCGGAGAGCCGTGACGACACCCTCTCCACGGCCCTTCGCCTCCTCGCCAAGGAGGTGCGGCGGCGGATTCTGCGCCATTCGCAGGGTCATCTGCTCAGCGGCGGCAACGATACCTTGAAGCTCACCCTGCGTCTGCCTGCCACTCCGCGCGGCCGGTGGCTGGAGCGGGCCGCCGGCGAAACCTCGACGGCCCTGGATGAGGCCTTGCGCGAGCTCCTTCTCCACCGCACGGTCTTTCAGCCCGGCAGCGTCTATTGCCTCCGCTGTCGAAGTGCCCGCTGCGAGCACACCCAGCCGACGCAGAGCACCGCGGTATTTTCGGGTTACAGCCCCAGCGGTGTCCCGCACTTCCTCGAGCTCGGACAGTGGCTGCTGGAGCACAAGGACCCCCGGGTCGATCAGCTCTACCGCAAGCCTCCCCGACTACTCGCCAGGGTCACTCTGGGCAGCGACTTGACGGGCCAGCTTCTCCCCGCCTTTCGAGATCTGGACAGCGGTTATCACATCCATGGTCAGGTGGCGGCCGGTTGGTTCCGCTATCCGGATGCCAATGGCCTCGATCAGCCCCTCGCACTCACCTTTCAGGTCGTCTCCTCACAACCCGCCAATGGACCAAAGCGCTTTGGGCTCAATCTCATCGGCCGTGTCCCCGGTGACGAGCCCCTCGAGACCCTCTTCGACCGCGCGGGTGAGCTGCCGTGGGCGGCCCCGGCACAGTGGGCGCAAGGAGTGCTCGGTCAGGTCGAACGTTCCCTGACGCGCAAGAAGGCGCCGGAGGACGAGACCATCGACAAGCGGCTGGAAGGTCTACTCAACGGTTTGGCCAGACGCCTCGAGCGCGAGCGGCGAGCGCGAGCGCGGCGCACCGCCCATGGCCACCAACGCCATCGGGAGAAAGACCGACCCACCTGGAAAGCCCAGGCCGACCTGGCTGCGGCGCGTGAGGAGGAGCTGCTGTTCGACACCCGGCGCGAAACTCTCATCGTGCTCGGGGACCGGGGTCGAGCGCATGTGTTCAACCAGGCCGGCAAGTTGGTGACCTCCATCCGCTACTCGCCCTACTCCATCGAGCGCCGGCGCAAGAATGGCATTTGGCGGCCGGCAACAAGTGCGGAGATCAGAGCCTTCAAAGAGCATCTCGAGGTCACGACTCAGGCGCATCAGGACTGACCGGACCGTGCTATCTTCTGTCCGTTCGATTCCGGGGTCTGGGTGATCGCCCGATTGGACCATCGATGCTCCACCGAATCCTCTCCGACCAGCAAGAGACCCTCCTCGCCGCAGAGCGCAACTGCCTTACCGATCTGCGTGTCACCCTGACACGCTACAACGCCGCTCCCGAAGATCTGGCCACCCTCGAGCAGTCGATCCAACAGCTCGATGAGCTTTTTCTGCTGGTCGTAGTTGGCGAGTTCAACTCCGGCAAGAGCACTTTTATCAACGCCCTTCTCGGGCAGCCGTTGCTCGCAGAGGGTGTGACTCCAACCACCAGCAAGATCCACCTCATCAGCTATGGAGAGAAAGAGGAGCGGAGCCTCACAGAAGCCGATCTGGAAATGATCGAAGCGCCGGTCGACTTTCTGCGAGAAGTCCGCATCGTCGACACCCCCGGCACCAATGCGCTCGAACGGCGGCACGAGGCGATTACCGAGGAGTTCGTGCCGCGTTCCGATCTGGTGCTCTTTGTCACCTCGGCCGATCGCCCCTTTACCGAGAGCGAGCGGGCCTTTATGGAACGCATTCGGGAATGGGGCAAGAAACTCGTGCTCGTTATCAACAAGATCGACTTTCTCCGACAAGACTCGGATGTCGACGAGGTGGTGGGCTTTATCGAAGGCAATGCCGAGCGACTGCTGGGCTTTGCGCCCGAGAATTTCCCCATCTCGGCCCAGAAGGCTTTCCAAGCCAAGCTCGATGGCGACCCGCATGGCACTCTTTGGTCGGAGAGCCGGTTCGAGCCCCTGGAGAGTTATCTCATGGAGACGCTCGACGAAGACGAGCGAGTCCGCCTGAAGCTGCTCAACCCGCTCGGGGTGGGAGATCGGATCACCGCCGAGTATCTCCAGTTGACCGAGGACCGGATCGGTCTCCTGCGCGAGGATCTGGACGCACTCGAGGACATCGAGCGCCAGCTCGATCTCTACAAAGAGGACCTGAGCCGGGAGTTCCGCTTCCGTTTGACCGACGTCGACAACATCCTCCACGAGTTCGAGAAACGGGGCCTCGAGTTCTTCGACGAGACCCTGCGCCTGCCGCGAGCCATCGATCTACTCAACAAGGCCAAGATCAAAGCCGATTTCGAGCGCCAGGTCATCGCCGACGCCCCACAGATGATCGAGGTGAAGGTGAACGAGATCATCGACTGGATGGTGACCTCGGAACTCCGCCAGTGGCAGGCGGTCACCGACAGCCTGGAGAAGAGACGCACTCACCACGGTGACCGCGTGGTGGGTGCGCTTGGCAACTTCGACTACGACCGCAACCGACTGCTCGACTCGGTGGGACGGGCTGCCCACCGCACCGTGGAGAGCTACGACCATGAGACCGAAGCGACACGCATGGCCGAGTCGGTGCAGGCGGCCGTGGCGGGTACGGCGCTCATCGAGGTCGGCGCACTCGGGCTGGGGGCCATCGTCACCCTGCTGGCCACCACCCAGGTAGCCGATGTGACCGGCATCCTGGCCGCCGGCACCCTAGCGGTGCTCGGGTTTCTCGTCCTGCCGGCACGCCGGCGCCAGGCCAAGAAAGAGCTATCCGACAAGATCCTGGATCTCCGCCGGCGGCTCATGGACTCGCTTACCGATCAGTTCGACCGCGAGGTCGACCGCAGCATGCATCGCATCGAGGAAGCGATAGCCCCCTACACCCGCTTTGTCCGCGCCGAGCGGGACCGTCTAGACGAGATTCGAAGTGACCTGGAGCAGTCGCGGCAAGCGATTGCGGCCCTCGAATCGCAGATAGAAGAAATCTGAGGCATCGGCCGGCCTCCGTGCCGGCCAACCCCGCCGTTACATCACCGCCTTCATCGGCGCCAGATCCCCTGCCTTGATGGCAACGGCCAGCGCATCGACCTTTGGCAGCACCCGATAGCCGAAGTGGATCGCCGCCTGCACCTTGTTGTGGTAGAAAGCGGCGTCACTGTCGGCCGCCAACAGCTCGCGGTAGGCCTCGTCGTCCTCGGCGCTCACCCCCCGCTCCTCCAGAATGGCCTGCAGCTGGCTGCGGGCGATAAAGGCCTGCTCCAGAAGGAAGTGAGCCGCCAGCGTGTTGCCCATCATGTCCAGAAACGGCACGGCGTTGAGCAGCATCACCAGAATCGCATCCGGGCGCTTGCCCAGACCGGTGGTCACCTCACCGATCTCCCCCAGGGCCTTGCCCAGGAGCGCCCCGACCTCACCCAGCTCGGGGTCGTCCGCCAGCTTCTTGACGGTCGCCCCGGCCAGACCGAGGAGCTCGCGGACCGCATCACCGTCCCGCAGCCTCATCTTCCGACCCACCAGATCGAGCGCCTGGATGCCGTTGGTCCCCTCGTAGATAGAGGCGATCTTGGCGTCGCGGAGATACTGTTCTGCCGGGTAGTCCTTTGTGTAGCCGTAGCCGCCGAATACCTGCAGACACCACTCGGTGACCCGGAACCCCCAATCGGAGGCCCACGCCTTGCAAATAGGTGTCAGCACTTCGACATAGGACTGATAGCGCTCCTTGTCTTCTCCTTCGCTTACTTGCGCCATGTCGATGTAGTAGGCACTCTGGAGCAGCAGAGCCCGCATCGCCTGGATATAGGAATCGGAGGTCCAGAGCATCCGCCTGACATCGGGGTGCTCGACGATGGCAACCGGGGGGGCCTCCGGATCCGCCATCTTGGTCCAGCTCCGGCTCTGCAGCCGCTCTTTGGCAAAGGCGAGCGCCGCCTGATGGGCCGCGCCGGCGACGGCCGCTCCCTGCAGCCCTACCTCCAGTCGCGCGGAGTTCATCATCTGGAACATCAGCTTCATGCCTTTGTTCTTCTCGCCCAGCAGAAAGCCCTCACAGTCGCCCTTTTGACCGAACAGAATGGAGCAGGTGGGAGACCCGTGGATACCCATCTTGTGCTCGATGCCGCCGCAGACGACGTCGTTGGGCTCCCCGAGGCTGCCGTCGGGATTCACCCGGAACTTTGGCACCACAAAGAGCGACAGACCTTTGGTCCCGGCCGGCGCATCGGGCAGCCGGGCCAACACGGTGTGGACAACGTTGTCGGTAAGGTCGTGATCCCCGAAGGTGATGAAGATCTTCTCTCCGGAGATCAGATACCGACCGCTCTCCTGTTCGACTGCACTGGTCACCGAGGCGCCGACGTCGGAGCCGGCACTCGGCTCGGTGAGACACATGGTCCCAGTCCACTGGCCGGAGTAGAGCTTTTCGCAGAAGAGCCCCCGCATCTCGTCGGTGCCGAAGTCTTCGATGAGCTCGGCCGCCCCGCGGGTCAGCAGCATGACAAGTGAAATGGAAAGGTTGGCACCGGAGAAGAGCTCGGCGGTCACCGTACCCACGACATGGGGCAATCCCAGACCACCAAAGTCGGGGCTGTTGACACAGCCGATCCAGCCCCCTTCGGCAAGAGTCCTATAGCCCGGGCCAAACGGCTCCGGCACCGTGACTCTTCCATCATCGAGGTCGCAGCCGGTCCGATCCCCCTCTTCGTTGCTCGGCGCCAGCTCCTCCTGGGCGATCTTCAAAGCCTCGGCGACAACCATCTCTACGCTCTCGCGATCCCAGTCGGCAAACCGTTCGGCCTCCAGCAGCTTGTCCGTGGGCAGCCACTCGAAGAGCTGGAATTTCACGTCCCGAAGATCGACGTTGTAGTCCACGGCTGAGCTCCTTTCCTGAACCTGAGATTCGACGAAGTACCGGCGACCGGTCGTTACCGCCTCATCGACAGTTTGAATTCTACCTCCTGCTCCCGCTTCCCGCCCTCGTTCCGGACAACCCTTTTGGGACTTGCATCCGCCCCCCAAATGTGCGAGAAATCACCCCT
>SBFI01000296.1 GCA_006227875.1 Acidobacteriota bacterium | reverse complement strand
TCGCCGCCGTCAACGTCGTCTTACCGTGATCCACGTGACCGATCGTCCCGATGTTCACGTGCGGCTTCGTGCGCTCAAACTTCTCCTTCGCCATGGCGGTCTACCTTCCTCCTGTTTTCTTAAGGCCCAACGGGCTGAGGCCGTGCAATCGCCCTGAATGCTCTGGCGCCCCTGGAGCCCACGACCGGATTTGAACCGGTGACCCCTTCCTTACCAAGGAAGTGCTCTACCCCTGAGCCACGTGGGCACGCAATGACCGTAAACCTTCCCCGGCCGTGTGCACACACTGCACCGGCTGGCGGAACAAGCGAGTATAACTCCTCTGTTGCCGGCTGTAAACCCCCGGAATACGGCCTTTTCTGACCCCGGAAGCCTCCTCGGCCGGGCCTGGAGGAGAAACCAACAGAAGTATGTCAGATTAGCGCCCGAACAGCCACCCCTAACCGGGTCTCGGGCTGGATCCGTGAAATGAAAATGGAGCGGGAGACCGGAATCGAACCGGCGACCAACGGCTTGGAAGGCCGAGACTCTACCACTGAGTTACTCCCGCTCGAGGGAGGAGAATGGTGGAGGTGGATGGATTCGAACCACCGTAGGGCTCAGCCCGCCGGATTTACAGTCCGGTGCATTTGACCGCTCTGCCACACCTCCAGGAGCTCCTGTCAAACAACACTCCAGCCCGGGCGGGTCTGGAGCCGGCAGTCGGAATCGAACCGACGACCTGCGGTTTACAAGACCGCTGCTCTACCTCTGAGCTATGCCGGCCGATTCCCGACGACCCACCCCCATCTGGGCGGCCCACAAGTCTAGCGAGTTTTCCGTCACAGTGGCAAGACAGCGGCCTACTGCCCGCTCTCGGCCGGCGGGCACCGCGCGCCGAAGGCGCGTGGTCGGGCCGGCCGCTTCAAGGAGATGACGAGCGTTGGCGGACCGCCTCGTAGACGAGGGCGGCGGCAGCGGCGGAGACGTTGAGCGACTCGATGCGGCCCCGCATCGGTAGCCCCAGGAGCCGGTCGCAGACCTTGCGGGTGCGGGCGCGCAGGCCCTTCTCCTCGCCGCCAAAGCAGAGCACGATGGGCCCGGTGAGGTCCGCCTCCCAAGCGGGGTCGCCTTGGGAATCGGCCCCATAGACCCAGAATCCTTCTTTCTTGAGTCTCGCCACCTCGGTGGCGGTGTTGGTGATGCGCTCGATCTCGAGCCACTCGGTGGCGCCGGCGGAGGTCTTGACCACCGCCGGGCTGACCGGCGCCGTGCCCCGGTCGCGGATCAGCACCCGCCCGACACCAGCTCCCTCGCAGACCCTGAGCAGGGCACCCAGATTGCGGGGATCCTGAACATCTTCGAGCAGGACCACGAACTGCGGATCGCTCTCACCGGGTGAGGTTGCGGTCTGCGGCCGCAGCTCGGCGGCAAAGCCGTTGTGGACACCATCCACCAGCCGGGAGAGCTCCGCCTCCGGTGTCAACCGCACCTCCAGCCGGTGACGCCGGCTCAAATCCTCGATCTCCCGGCGCCGCTTCCCCTGGCGCCGATCACCGATGAGTACCCGCTCGAGCTCGTGCGGCCGGTGCCGGAGAGCCTCCCGGACGGGGTGAAAACCGTAGATGAGCATCGAGTCGACGGCGGGCGACCGGTCCCGATCAGCCCTCTCCCGGCAACCGCTCGAGCAGAGTTACGGCCAGGGCCGCGATTCCCTCGCCGCGGCCGAGGGTGCCGAGGCCCTCGTGGGTGGTCGCCTTGAGCCCGACGGCCGAGATGTCGACCGCCAGCAGCCCGGCGATCCGCCGGCGGATGCTGTCGCTGAAGGGGGCGATCTTCGGCGCCTCGGCGATCAGGGTGAGATCGCAGTTGACCACCTCGAAACCCTCTGCTTTTGCCAGATCGCGGATCTTTTCGAGCAGCATCGCGCTGTCGGCGTCTTGCCACTGCGGATCGCCGGGTGGGAAGTGAGTACCCAGATCGCCAAGTCCGGCAGCCCCCAGGATGGCATCGCCCAGGGCGTGGAGCAGCACGTCGGCGTCGCTGAATCCTTCCAAACCACGGTCAAAAGGGATCTCTTCGCCACCGAGGATCAGTTTTCGACCGGGAACCAGCCGATGGACGTCGTAGCCCTGGCCGACCCGCAGGTCCATACCTCAGTCCTCCGCCGAGACCAAGAGAGACTCGATCAGCGGCAGATCACCCGGCACGGTGAGCTTGGGGTTGGGATGAACGGCGTTGACCGCCGCGATACGGGCTCCCGGCAGGCGCTCGACCAGGGTGGCCTCATCGGTCCCCTGGAAGCCCTCTCGGTGGCTCAGGTCGACAGCTCGCTCGAGGATCCCGCGGCGGAAGACCTGGGGTGTCTCGGCGCGAAACAGCCCCCGCCGGTCCACGGTGCGGACGACGGCGCCTTCCTCGATTCGTTTGAGGGTGTCGCTGACCGGGCGACCCAGAACCGCACCTCCCTCTCGCTGCGCGGCTTCGAGCGTGGCCTCGACATCCGTGACCGCCACCGCGGGGCGGGCCCCGTCGTGCACGGCGATGAGTGCTTCGGGGTCACCAGGGATCGCCTCCAGGCCGGCGATCACCGATTCCTGGCGACTCGGACCACCCTGCACCCAGCGGACTCGAGAGTCGTCCAAGACCATCGTCGTCGCCCTGTCCAGATACTCTTCGGCGAGGGCCACGACGACCTCTGCCACGCCGCTGTCCAAGAGCCGGCGGATCGCCCAGGCCAGGACAGGTTGACCGCCGACAAGTGCAAACTGCTTGGGAAGGTCGTCGCCGAACCGGTCGCCTCGACCGGCGGCAGGAATCACGGCATGGATAGGCAAGCGGTCCAAGAGATCGACCTGAGTTGAAGTCTAGACCTGTAGCAGGTCCTTCTCTTTGTTGTCGAGGGCCTTGTTGATCTCGGCGATGTAGTGATCGTGGACCTTTTGGATCTCGTCGTGGCCCCGATGCTCGTCATCCTCGCCGATCTCTTTGGCCTTCTGCATCTCTTTGAGTCGTTCGTTGCCCTCGCGGCGGGCATGGCGGACGGCGTTGCGCGCGCTTTCGGCATAGTCGTGCGCCCTTTTGACGATCTCCTTTCGCCGCTCCTCGGTCAGAGGCGGTACCGGAATGCGCACGACCTTGCCGTCGTTGGAGGGATTGAGACCGATATTGGCTTGCAGAATGCCCTTTTCGACGGCGGCGATAGTCGACGGATCGAAAGGCTGCGCCACCATCAGCGTGGCGTCGGGAACCGAGAGATTGGCTACCTGATTGATCGGTGTCGGCGTGCCATAGTAGTCCACCATCACACCGTCGAGCATGGCCAGCGAAGCACGGCCGGTCCGCAGGTGCTTCAACTCCTCGTGAAAGTGGTCGACAGCCTCCTTCATCCTCAGCTCGCTCTCCTGAAACACCTCTTGCATGGCGATCTCCTCCAACAGGTCTCAAGGCGCGACGGTGCCGGTGACGACTTTGTCATCGAGCGACATCGTTACCAGCGAGCCGATATCCCCACCACACACGACCCGGAGAATGTTCCCCGGCTCCATCAGCTTGAAGATGACGATGGGTATCCCGTTGTCACGACAGAGGCTGATCGCGGCCGCATCCATCACCCTCAGGTTTCTCTCCAGGAACTGCTGATAGGTGAGCCGACGAAGCAACTCGGCATCCTCCGAGGTATTCGGGTCGGCCGTATAGACACCCTCGACCGAGGTCGCCTTGAGCAGAGCCTCGGCATGGACCTCGTTGGCCCTGAGAGCGGCAGCGCTGTCGGTAGTGAAGTAGGGATTGCCGGTTCCGGCTGCGAAGATGACGACCCGGCCCTTTTCAAGATGACGGATCGCGCGGCGACGGATGAACGGCTCCGCCACGTCGCGGATCTCGATGGCGGTCTGGACCCGGGTGGTTACCCCGATCTTCTCGAGTGTGTCCTGGAGGGCCAGGGCGTTGATCACCGTGGCCAGCATCCCCATCTGGTCGCCGGTGACCCGGTCGATACCACGGTGGCTGGCGGCCAGACCCCGGATGATGTTGCCGCCGCCGATGACGATCGCGATCTGGACACCGAGATCGTGAACGCCTTTGATCTCTTCGGCGATCGCCTTTACCACCGGCTCTTCGATACCAAAGCTCTGCGAGCCCATCAGGGCCTCGCCGGAGAGCTTGAGCAGGATGCGTTGATAGACCGGCTTTTCTGCCACGAGCTAGATTGTACAGCCTAGAGCCGTCCGGGGCTCAACCTGCGGCCTGCTGGCGGACCTCCTCGGCAAAGTCGTCGGCCTGCTTCTCGATCCCTTCGCCGAGCCGAAAGCGACTAAAGCGCCGGATCTGGATGTTTTCACCCAGCTTGCCGACGCTTTCGGAGAGCAGATCTCCCACCGTCTTGTCGGTGTCCTTGACAAAAGGTTGCTCGAGGAGAACGGCCTCCGCGTAGAACTTCTCCATCTTGCCGCTGACGATGCGGTCGACCACGTTTTCCGGCTTGCCCGACTCCAGCGCCTGCTGCCGGTAGATCTCCTCTTCGTGCTCCAGGATCTCCTTTGTCACCTCTTCCCGGTTGACAAAGCGGGGCTCGGCCGCGGCGATGTGCATGGAAATGTCCTTCACCAATTGCTGGAAATCGTCGGTGCGGGCGACGAAATCGGTCTCGCAGTTCACCTCCACCAAAACACCGATTCTGCCACCGGCGTGGATATAGCTGGCGACGACACCTTCGGCCGTGACCCGGCCTGCCTTCTTGGCCGCTGCCGCCAGACCCTTCTTGCGCAACGCATCGACGGCCTTGTCCAGATCGCCATCGGTCTCCACCAGGGCCTGTTTGCAGTCCATCATCGGAGCGCCCGTTCGCTCCCTGAGCTCCTTGACCATCTGTGCTGTGATCTTCATTGCCATACCTCTACTCCTTCAACCCGCCGAACGGCGGGTCACACCTGCAAGATCTTCGGATCTTGGATTGTCTACTGGGTCGTGGCGGCACTCTCTACCGCCGGCGCGGTCTCGGAGGCCGGGACCACGGTCTCTTCCTCTTTGGAACCCTTGTCCTCTTTGGGACCCTCGTCCTCCTGGGGCCCCTTGTCCTCATCCGCCAGTTGCTGCTCGAGCTCCCCCGCACCTTCGAGATAAGCGCTGGCGATCTTCGAGGCAAACAGCCGAATGGTCCGGATCGCGTCGTCGTTACCCGGGATGATGTAGTCGATCTCCTCCGGGTCACAGTTGGTGTCGACGATGGCAATCACGGGGATGCCCAGCTTGTTGGCCTCGGCAATCGCGATGTGCTCTTTCTTGGGATCCACCACGAAGAGCGCGTCCGGCAGGGCATCCATCTCGCGGACCCCCTCCAGGTTGCGGGTCATCTTCTCCCGCTCACGGTTGAGACGCAGCCGTTCCTTCTTGATCAGCGGGCTCTCCTCGTCGGCGAGCCTTGCTTCGATGTCTTTGAGGCGCTCGATCGAGGCGCGGATGGTGACGAAGTTGGTCAGCGTACCGCCCAGCCAACGATGTGTCATGTAGAACTGGCCGCAGCGGCTCGCCTCTTCCTGGATTACGGCCTGGGCCTGGCGCTTGGTGCCCACAAAGAGGATTCGCTGGCCGGCGCGGGCCAGCTCGCGTACGTATTCTGCGGCCTCCTCGTAGAGACCGAGAGTCTTCTGGAGGTCGATGATGTAGATGCCGTTCCGCTTGCCGAAGATGTAGCGCTTCATCTTCGGGTTCCACCGCCGAGTCTGGTGTCCGAAATGGACTCCCGCCTCGAGCAGATCCTTCATCTTGATGTCAGACAACAGACCCCCTCCTTGTTAGCAGTGCCATAACTACCTCTTGGAGAACTGGTAGCGGGCCCGGGCACCCTTTTGCCCGTACTTCTTTCTCTCTTTCTTGCGTGGATCGCGAGTCAGGAGCCCCGCGTCTTTGAGGCGCTCGCGCAGCTCGCGGTTGTACTCCTGCAGGGCGCGGGAGATGCCGTGTCGGATCGCCCCCGCCTGGCCGGCCGGGCCACCGCCGACCACCGTCGCCGTGATGTCGAACTTCTCCGAGGTCTCGGTCAGCTGCAGCGGTTGCTTGACGATCATGCAGAGCACCTTGTTGGGGAAGTAGGTCTCGAGATCGCGCCCATTGATGTTCCATCCGCCGGCACCCGGACGCACGAAGACGCGCGCCGTGGCGCTCTTGCGCCGACCGGTGCCGTAGTATTGCAGTTCGCTCACAATCGAATCCTCCGCTCGAGCGGTGTCATGAAATCAGGGAAAGGGTGGTGGGCTGTTGTGCCTGGTGGGGGTGCTCGGGTCCCGGATAGACCTTGAGCTTCTTGATCTGCCGGCGCCCGAGACGGTTCTTGGGCAGCATTCCACGCACCGCCCGCTCGATCATCTTTACCGGCTTGCGCTCCCTGACCTCGCGCGCAGTCTCGGACTTCAGGCTCCCGGGGCGAGTACTGGAGCGGTAGTAGATCTTGGCCTCTTCCTTCTGGCCGCTGAGCACCGCCTTCTCCGCGTTGACGACGACCACGAAGTCGCCGGTGTCAACGTGGGGCGCGTACTGAGGCTTGTGTTTGCCGGTCAGGATCTTGGCGACTTCGGTGCAGACGCGCCCCAACGGTAACTCGGACGCATCTACCACAAACCAGTGGCGCTCGACTTCGCCCTTCTTTGGGCTATAGGTTCTCATCATCTCTCGATACCCTGCTGATCACTTTGACGCACAAAGGCCTCCCTTTGCTGCGCAAAGAGCCTCTGATCTTATGGAGTCGATCCCACCTTGTCAAGATCGCTGGGGTCGACGACACCACTCTCCACTTATATACACTACCCGCCATGCAGGCGAAGCGGGGGGATGTCGACAGGAGCAGTGCGGCCATCCAGGAGATGTTCGCCGCGGTGGCCCCCCGCTACGATCTGCTCAACCACCTGCTGTCGGCCGGCCTGGATCTGGTCTGGCGGCGGCGGGCGGCCACAGCGCTGTCGCTGGCACCCGGCAGCCGCGCTCTAGATCTGTGTTGTGGAACCGGCGATCAGGCCGTCCTCCTCCAGCGGCGGGGAGCGCGGGTGGTGGCGGCCGATTTCTGCCTGCCCATGCTGTCGATGGCCAGGCAGAAGTACGCCGATCTCAACGGCACCCGGCCGCGCGGTCTGGCCGGGGACGCGCTTGCCGTGCCGGTCGCCTCGGGCAGCATCGCCGGTGTCACCGCCGCCTTTGGCCTGCGCAATGTCGCCGATCTCGGCGGTGCCCTCGCCGAGGCGGTGCGGGTGCTGGAGCCGGGCGGCCGGGCCGCCTTTCTCGAGTTCGCCCTGCCCCGCAATCCTCTGCTCGAGCGGCCCTATCTCTTCTACTTCCGCCGCATCCTGCCGCTGATCGGCAGGATGGTGTCGCCAAAAGGATCGGCCTACGCCTATCTCCCCGCCTCGGTGGAGAACTTTCCCCAGCGCCAGGACTTTGTGGCTCGCATGCTCGCAGCCGGGTTCGATACCGCCGCCTGGCAGGACCTGTCGGGCGGCATCGTCTGTCTCTATACAGGAGCAAAGAACCGATGACGACTATCTTGGACGGAAAAGCCCTGGCCCAGCAGATTCGGAGTGAGGTTGCCGACGGTGTCGAGCAGTTGCTCGCGGCCGGGGGTCGACCACCCGGTTTGGCGGCCGTGCTGGTGGGTGAGAATCCCGCCTCCCAGGTCTATGTCCGCACCAAGGCGCGGGCCTCGGAGAAGGCCGGCCTGGTCAGCCGCACCGTCACCCCACCGGCGACGATCGCGGAGGAGGAGCTGCTCGAGATCATCGACCAGCTCAACGACGACGATGAGATCGACGGCATCCTGGTCCAGCTGCCGCTCCCCGACGGCCTCGACGAGAGCCGGGTCCTGGCCCGGGTCTCCCCCACCAAAGATGTCGACGGCTTCCACCCGGTCAGCGTCGGACATCTGTGGCTCGACGAATCCGGTTTCGTACCGGCCACACCAAGCGGCATTATGGAGATGCTGCTGCGCAGCCGCTTCGAGCTCAAGGGTATGAACGCCGTCATCGTCGGCCGCAGCACCATCGTCGGCAAGCCGATGGCGGCTCTGCTTTTGCGCCAGCACTGCACGGTCACCATCTGCCACTCCCGCACCCGGGATCTACCCGCGGTGTGCAGCGAAGCCGATCTGCTGATCGCCGCCATCGGACGGCCGGCCATGTTTGGCCCCGAATACGTGCGTGAGGGGGCGGTGGTCATCGATGTGGGGATCAACCGCATCACCGAGCGCGAGGAGGTGGAGAGGCTCTTCCCGGGTGACGCCGACCGTATGACACGGTTCGAGGAAAAGGGCTCGGTGCTGGTGGGCGACGTCGATTTCACCCGGGTTGCCCCCCGCACCGCGGCAATCACCCCGGTCCCCGGCGGGGTTGGACCGTTGACGGTGGCCATGCTGCTGGTCAACACCCTTACCGCCGCCCGTCAGCGTCAAGGTCTCGCATGAGCCCCTACCGGGTGGGGCTCACCGGCGGTCTGGCGGCCGGCAAGTCCACCGTCGCCGGCTGGCTCGGCGAGGCCGGCTTTCGGGTCATCGATGCCGACCGGCTGGTGGCCGACCTCTATCGGCCCGGTGGCGACGGCGCCCGAGCGGTCGCCGAGCTCTTTGGCGCCGAGCATCTGGCCGCCGACGGTAGTGTCGACCACGCGCGGCTGGCGCGGGAGGTCTTTGCCGAGCCCACCGCCCGGCGACGGCTCGAGGAAGCCATCCATCCCCTCGTCCGAGAGCGGTTCAGCGAGCTCACCGGTGAGACCGACGGCGTGGCGGTGCTGGAAGCCACACTACTGGTCGAGGCCGGTTTTGCTCCCGATTTCGACCTGGTGGTGACGGTCGAGGCCGACCCCGAGCTCCGTTTGCAGCGGGCCATCGCTCGCGGTCTGGAGCCGGAAGCAGCCCGACGTCGCCTCGCCGCCCAGTCGGAGCCCGACACCCGAATCGAGGCCGCCCACCGTGTTTTGTGGAACAACGGCAGTCTGGATGAGCTCGAGAGCGACGTGGAAGCACTGATCGCCGAGCTCAGGGAGCACCAAAAAGATGACTAGGAGAGCGCTGCCGGAGTTGTTGACCGGAGCGGTGTTGGTCACCGGCAATCCGAGCAAGCTGGACGAGGCCCGCAGGATCTGCGGTCTCGGGCTCGAGGCGGTGGAGTTGGAGCTACCCGAGATCCAGTCCCTCGATCTCTATGAGGTGCTGCGGGCCAAGGGTCGGGAGGCCTACCGACGGCTGGACCGTCCGGTGGTGGTGGAAGAAACCGGCCTCGAGCTGGCGGCCTTGAACGGCTTTCCCGGCCCGCTGGTCAAGTGGATGTTGGAGGCGGTCGGCGCCGAGGGGATCGCTCACGCCGCTGCGGCGCTGGGAGACACCCGCGCCGTCGCCCGTTGCGCTCTGCTCTATGTCGATAACCAACGCGAAGTGGACGCCGAAGGCACCACCGAGGGGGAGCTGGTCACACCTCCCCGCGGCGACGGAGGCTTTGGCTGGGACCCGGTCTTTCTTCCCGTCGGCGAATCACGAACCTATGGCGAGATGTCGCCGGCCAACAAGGACCGGCTGAGTCACCGCGCCCGCGCCTGGCGGGCTTTTGTCACCAAGCTGGCCTAGGGCTAAATCTCTTCTCCTGCCATCAGCCAGAGGATGACGGCCTTCTGCGCGTGCAGACGGTTCTCCGCCTCGTCGAAGATGCGGCTCTGCGGGCCATCCGCAACCTCGGCCGAGACCTCTTCCCCCCGGTGACAGGGAAGACAGTGAAGAAAGACCGCTTCGGGCTCGGCCGCCGCCATGAGGTCGGTGTCGACAGTGAAGCCCGCGAACGCCTCTAGCCGCTCGGCGGCCTCCTCCTCCTGCCCCATCGACGCCCAGACGTCGGTGTAGACCGCCGAGGCCCCGGCCACCGCCTGCCGCGGGTCGCGAGTCAGCTCGATCTCCGTTCCCGCCTCTTTCGCGTCACGCGTGGCCTGCTCCAGGTAGTGTGGATCCAGATCGTAGCCCTCGGGTGATGCCACGGCGATCGACATCCCCACCTTGGCGGCGCCAAACAGCAGCGAATGCGCGACGTTGTTGCCGTCGCCGATGTAGGCGATCTTGCGACCCTCCAGCTCGCCAAAGACCTCGTACAGCGTGAAGAAGTCGGCCAGCGCCTGACACGGGTGAAGGTCATCGGTCAGACCGTTGATCACCGGCACCGAGCCGTGGAGCGCCAGATCGAGCACATCCTGGTGGGAAAAGGTCCGGGCCATGATGCCGTCGACATAGCGCGACAGGACCTGGGCGGTGTCGGAGATTGTCTCGCCGCGGCCGAGTTGAATGTCTCGCCCGGAAAGAAAGAGGGCATGCCCGCCCAGCTGGTACATCCCCACCTCGAAGCTCACCCGGGTGCGGGTCGAGGACTTCTCGAAGATCATGGCCAGTGTCTTGCCGGCCAGCCGCTCGCGAAAGCTCCCCGGGTCGCCCTTTACCCGGCTGGTCAGCGCGAACAGACCCGCCACCTGGCTGGGGGTGAGGTCGTGAACAGATATCAGATCCCGCTTGCTCATTTCCCTTTCTCCTCCGTTGGATAAGTCCCGAAAACCTTCAAGCCGGTTCCCGCTCGAGCGGCATGGTCATACACCGTGGTCCCCCACGTGCCCGCGACAGCTCGTTGCCCAAGAAGGTGACCACCGTGCGCCCCTGACCCAGCAGCTCCTCCCGCCCGTCGATCACTTCGACCTCCTTGACGATCCGCCAACCGCGCGCCTGGAGCTCCTTCAGCGTGTGACGGTTCCGCCGGTAGAGAAGAATGACACCGGGAGCCAGGGCAAAGGCGTTGGCCCCGTCGGTCCACTGCTCGCGCTCCTGGTCGATGATGTCGGCGCTACCGCCACAGGGTACGACCTCCACTTCCAGGTCGACTTCGGCGAGTGCCTCCAGCAGCGAGCCGCACATGGTGAAGGTCAGATGCTGTGCGGTCAAGTCGACGTGACAGACATGTGCCGACTCGGGGTGACCGGCTTCGACCACCGGCAGAAAACCGAGGCAGGTGCGCTCGTCGACAAAAGTGAAGACCGTGTCCAGATGCATGTACGAGCGCCGGCTCGGCAGCTCGACAAAGAGGAGATTGCGGAAGGCGGTCGAGTGGGTGCGGAGCTGCTCGGCCAGCACCTCCATACCACGGCGATTGGTGCGTTCGCTGATGCCGACCAGCAGGGTGTCATCCGAGGCCACCAGCACGTCACCGCCCTCCAGTGTTGGATGGGCAAAGTCGGGATCTTGCTCGGCGGCACCGGCGACCCCATCGCCGATCGGCAGCAGCCCGGCATGCCCCCGGAGCGCCGGGTGATGGTCGAAGAGGATGCGTGCGATCTTGGGCTCCCGCTCGCGGGCTGCGGTAGCCATTGAAGAGATGATCACCCGGTCGCCAATAACTGCTTGAGGATCCCGCTGGAAAAAGTAGTTTGGAATCGGCGCCAGGTGGAACAGGGCGCCTCTGGTTGCCCCCGCTCCCGGCTCGGCCCGCACCCCGCCGATCAGCGCCTCGGCGAGCTGCTTGGGCTCCAGCTCGGCCAGCCGGGCCAGGGGTGCCGGGACGATCCGGTAGCCCGACTGCACCTTGGACAGGATCTCCTCGCGCAGTGTCTGATTCTCGAGCACCTCGGCCAACAGGTCTTGCGGGTCGAGGGTCTCGGCCCCGGCCAGACGCAGGACCTCGCAGAATCCTCGGTGCTCTCGTCTCGCCTGTTTGCCAAACAGGATGTCGTCGAAGAGCAGCTCGGCCATCATCTCCGGGATCATGCGGTCGATCTCGGGGCCGGGGCGGTGGACCAATACCCGACGCAGGGCTCCTATCTCGGATTCGACTCGAATCGGCATCGACGGCTAACGCTCTTGGCAGAAGCAAACGGTTGGGGCGCCCTTCGAACGACGCCACCGGCCGCATTCTACCCGCCCGGGGCTCTGCTAACATCGGTGTTGCTCTCGATGTCGGCCGAGACCCCACAAAACGTCCTCTACGATCGCTACGCCTCGGCGGAGATGTGCCGCATCTTCTCGGCGCGCCATCGTTATTCCCTCTGGCGCCAGATCTGGATGCGGCTGGCCGAATGCCAGCAGGAGTTGGGCCTGCCGATTACCGACGACCAGCTGGCGGCGCTGCGCGAGGCGGCACCCAGGCTCGATCTAGAGCGGGTGGCAGAGATCGAGCGCGAGACCCGCCACGACGTCGTCTCCCATCTGCGGCATTTTGCCGAGCAGGCCGGAGAGGCCGGCAGTATCCTGCATCTCGGGGCCACCAGCGCTTTTATCACCGACAACACCGATGTCCTCATTCTGCGCGAGGCCCTGGATCTTCTCCACCGCCGCGTTGCTGCCGTCATCCGTCAGCTGGCCGCCTTCGCCGCGCGCACGCGCGGCATTCCAACTCTGGCCTACACCCATTTCCAGCCGGCCCAGCTGACCACGGTGGGCAAGCGCGCCTGCCTGTGGGCGCAGGATTTCGTCACCGATCTGGAGGCGATCGGCCGCTGCCACGACCAACTTCGCTGCCGTGGCGTCAAGGGGACCACCGGCACCCAGGCCAGCTATCTCACCCTGTTCGAGGGCGACCACGACAAGGTGCGCCGACTCGACCGGCTGCTGGCCGAGAAGCTGGGCTTTGTCGCCAGCTTTCCCATCACCGGTCAGACCTATCCCCGCAAGCAGGACTCCCAGATCCTGGCCGCTCTTGTCGGGGTAGCCGAGTCCTGTCACAAGCTGGGGACCGATCTGCGGCTGCTGCAGGGGGTGGGCGAGCTCTCCGAGCCCTTTGGCAAGGCGCAGGTGGGCTCCTCCGCCATGGCTTACAAACGCAATCCGATCCGCGCCGAGCGGATGTGTGCACTGGCCCGGCGCCTGATCACCGACGGTCTCAACGGGCCGCTGACCGCCTCGCTCCAGTGGCTCGAGCGCAGTCTCGACGACTCATCGATCAGACGGCTGGTGCTGCCGGATGCCTTTATGATCGCCGACTCCATCACCGGTCTGGCGGCCGGGGTCGCCGGCGGTCTGGTGGTCCGCGAGGAGACCATCCGTCACCGCGTGCAGCAGGAGCTGCCGTTCATGGCCACCGAGACCATCTTGATGAAGGCCACCGTGGGCGGCGGTGATCGCCAGGAGCTCCACGAGCGTCTCCGCCGCTACAGCATGGAGGCCCACGAGGCGGTGGGCCGTGGTCAGGAGAATCCGCTGATCGAGAAGATCATCGGTGACACCCACTTCGGCCTCGATCGCCCCGAGGTCGAGGCCTGTCTCGATGCCCGCCTGTTTACCGGTCGCTCTGCCCAGCAGGTGGAGGAGTTTCTGGACGAGGTGATCGAGCCGGCCCTGGCGGAGGTCCAAGAAGCCACCGTCGAGGAGCCTCGGGTTTAGATCTCGAACCCCGTGCGACGCCCATCGCCAGCCCCCCTCCGATCTCTCACCGCCACGCTCGGTCTTCTCGCTCTGTTGCAGGTTCTGGCCTGCCGCTCACCCTCCGTCCCACCCCCACAGACAGTCAAGAAGGGCTACACCGAGCGCGGCCTGGCCTCCTGGTATGGCCCCGGCTTTCACGGTCGGCGCACCGCCAACGGCGAGGTCTATGACATGCACGCCATGACCGCGGCCCACAAGACGCTGCCCTTTGGCACCGTGGTGGAGGTCACCAACCGGGACAACGGCAGGTCCGCGCGGGTGCGCATCAACGACCGCGGGCCGTTTGTAAAAGGCAGAATCATCGACCTGTCCAAGAAGGGCGCCAAGAAGATCGACATGATCGGCACCGGCACGGCACGGGTCGAGATCCGGGTGGTCGCGACCTCCTCTTCGGCGCCCAGATACGCCACCACCGGCTCGGGCAATGTGCGCTATGTGGTCCAGGCCGGGGCCTTCCGCGACCCCGATCTTGCCCGCAGTCTCAAACGCGAGCTCGAGAAGGACTTTTACGGTGTCGAGATCCGCTCCGACGGCCTCTGGCACCGGGTACAGCTGGGACCGTTCGACAAGCGCAAGCAAGCGGACAAGCTGGCGGCGGAGCTGACCCGCGAGGGACACGACGCCGTCGTCAAGACAAAAGGCTAACCCTCCAGGGTCGCAAGCCACTCCTTGATCGAAGAGTCGAGCTGACGCCGGCGCCGGTGGCGGGCGATGGCGATCTCTACCAGCCGGTCGACCAGCTCCGGGAGCGCCAGCCCGGAGATCTCCCACAGCCGGGGATACATCGAGATACTGGTAAAACCCGGCAGCGGGTTGATCTCGTTGACAAAGAGCTCCTCCTCGCCCTCGAGCAGGAAGTCGACCCGCGCCATCCCGGCGCCACCAATAGCGGCAAAGGCCTTGACAGCCAGCGTTTTGACCCGATCGGCAAGCTCGTCGGACAGCTCGGCCGGCGCCACCAGCCCGGCGGTGTCCTGAAGGTACTTGTCGGCGTAGTCGTAGAAGTCGTTGCCGGGGACGATCTCACCCACCGCCGAGGCCTCGAGCTCGAGGTCGCCGAGGACCGAGCATTCGAGCTCCCGGCCGACAATTCCCCGCTCCACCAGCACCGATTCGTCGAACTTGAAGGCGAAGTCGACCGCCGAGCCCAAGCTGTCGGGCTCATGCACACGCCGCACACCTACACTCGAGCCGCCGTTGCAGGGCTTGACAAAGACCGGCAGCGGCAGACGTGCCGCCCGCCCGAGGCAACCCTCTCGGTCGGTCTCGAAACCGGAGCGGCTGATCAGCTCGTACTCCACCACCGGCACACCCGCGGCTTCGAAAACCCCCTTGCTGAGACCCTTGTCCATGGCCACGGCGCTGGCCGTCACACCGGCACCGACATAGGGCAGATCCAGCATCTCGCACAGACCCTGGAGCGTGCCGTCCTCTCCCCAGGTCCCATGGACCAGGGGAAAGACCACCTCGGGGTCGCTATCGAGCAGCCGGCGGAGGGTCGCCGCCACCGGTTGTCCCCGGCCCACCAGCGCGTCGACCGCTCCGTCGAGCGCCGCCAACGACTCCTCGCGGGTGACCCAACAACCGTCTTCGGCGATCCCCAGCGGCACCACGGTGTGCCCCGACTCCTCCAGACCCGCCGCCACTGTCCGCGCCGAGGTCACCGACACCCGGTGCTCCACCGACCGCCCGCCAAAAACCAGACCTACCTTTGCCATGTCGTTTGTTCCCCAACCAGGCTGGATGCCCGTCCGGGCAACACTTATATCACGCTGCAACTCCGATCCTTTCAGCTCGTATCTTCTACTGACTCGGAACAACGAAGGTGCACGACATGGCGCCATGGCGCTGTTCCGATACCGAGCGAGGTCCCCCAATGAAAAAGACACTGCTGATCTTGTTGATACTGCCGTTGATGTCCCTGCCGATCTCAGCCGAGAAGGAGGAAGGAGGGCTTCGCGGCGAGCCCGAGGCGATCGCCGCCGCCGAAGCGATGGTGGAGACCATGGGGGGCATGGCGATCTGGGCCGAGCTCCAGAGCCTGCACTTTGTACACGATTGGTCGCCCT
>SBFI01000375.1 GCA_006227875.1 Acidobacteriota bacterium | reverse complement strand
GACGAGGCGATGGGCCTGTTGCCGGTGGGGCGGTTCGCCACCGGTCTCACCCAGAAGGGTCAGGGGATGGTGGCCATCGTCCATGTCGACAAAAAGCACGAAGAGAGGGCCAGGGAGGTCCTGTCCCCCCTCGAGACCGAGGAGCAAGCGGAGGAGCCGGGCGAGAGCTGAGGCGCCTGGTGAATAATGCAGGCTGGAAGATCGCTCCAGCTGGAAATTCTGCCATCGGTCCTTGCCGTCTGCCGGCTGGGCGCCGACGATCCCCTGCCCGATTGGGCGCTCGCCGGCACCTTTATCTCGATTACCCGCACCAGCGATGAGCTGTCGATAGTCTGTCTTCAGGAGGAAGTTCCTCCCGACGTCCGCTGCAAAAAGGGCTGGCGGTGCCTGCGGGTGGAGGGTCCCCTAGAATTTTCCGAGATCGGAGTTCTCGCCTCGTTAACCGCAGCCCTGGCGGCAGCGGACGTCAGCCTGTTTGCCCTGTCGACCTTCGACACCGACTACCTCCTGGTGGGCGAAGGAGATCTCGAGCGAGCGGTGACCGCCTTGCGCGGCGCGGGGCACCAGGTCGAAGGCGCACCCGGCCCCTGACCTGCCAATCGACCTCCAAGCTAAGTCAAAGGCTCGTCCTCAACGACGGCTCAGCATCACCTCATCCACTCCTCATCTCATCTACGACCTCTTCCCCGTAGTCAAGAGAGGAAGCCGGAGCCGTCGCTCCGGCAGAACGAAAGACGACCGAAAGGAGTGGACAATGAAACGATGGAGACGGCTACTGACCCCGGCCATATGGGTCTTCTACGTCGCGATCGTGCTCGAGATTCTCTTCATGATCAGCCCCTTCGCCCTCTACTTCTATTCGTTCTACGGTCCCACCCTCAATGTGCTCCATCTGTCGCCCTGGACATCGTGGCTGACCGGGTTCTTTCTGCCTCACTTCTCTTACACGACGAGCCCGGTGCTCGGGTACGTCAAAGCGGTGGCGGGGATCCTCATTCTCTCGGGCCTGATCGGGTTCGCCATCGCTTTCGTGCAGATCTACTGGGCGAAGCTCGTGCGCAAAGGAGCGGTGACCAGTGGCTTCTACCGGTGGGTTCGCCATCCCCAGTACGTGGCGTTGGCGGTCCTGGGGCTCGGGACTCTTCTGCTCTGGCCGCGTTTCACGGTGCTTCTCATGTATGTGACCATGCTCTACCTCTACACCTACCTGGCACGCCACGAAGAGGAGCTCTGTCTGGAAAGATTTGGAGACGAGTATCGCTCCTACCACGACAGAACGGGGAGATTCCTACCCCCTGGGGTGGAGAAGTACCTTCCCCGAGCCAAGAGCGGCCGCGGAGCCGTTCCCTCGCTCACGGCATGGCTCGTGGTGGCAGTAGCCGCCGTCGCTTTCGGCTTTCTTGTCAGAGACTACTCATTGAGCCAGGTGACGGGGGTTTATGAAGAGCGAACCGCGGTGCTGTCGCCCGCGCTGCTGAGCCACGAGCAGTTGATGGGTGCTTGGGCCGTGACGCAGACGGCGCCGACAGTCGAGAAGACACTGGGCGGGGACCAGAGCTCTCGTTGGGTCGCCTACGTGCTGCCCGAGACGTGGCACTTGGCCGATCTGCCGGCCGAGCCCTACCGCTCCGGAAGCGGTGGGCATCAGACGCCGGCCGACTATCACCCCGACCGGTTCAAGGTTCTTCTGACCCGTGCGCGAACCCACTCTCCGGCCAGTACCGGGGTGGACATCGTGCGCCGCGCCTACGGCCGCGAGCCCCAGTTGCTGGTCCATGTGGATCTTGGCGAGCAGAGGGTCGAGCGAGTCGACACCGCGCCCGCTCACGTCGTTTGGGGTGACATCCCGACACCGATGTTCTGAGCAGCACCCCTGGAACATCGCTGGTCCTGGCTCGTAATCAGGAATGAGGGAGCCGATGGGAGTCAGGCCATGGGAATAGTGACGCGCGAGTTCGACGATTTCCGCTTCGATCCGGTCACGGGTGAGCTGACCAGGAGTGATGAACGGGTAGATCTACAGAACCAGCCGTCAAGAGTCCTCGAGGTGCTGACCGGCCGACCGGGGGAGCTGGTGACGCGCAGCGAGCTCCACGCGGCGGTCTGGGGTGCGACGACCTTTGTCGATCACGATCAAGGACTCAACTACTGCATCCGGCAGATACGACGTGCCCTTGGCGATACGGCCAGAAGACCGCGGTATATCGAAACCCTGCCCCGGAGGGGTTATCGTTTTCTGCCCGCGGTCAAGATGATCTCTGCCACGCGGCCGGCGGGTGCACGACAATCCTCGAGTCGCCGGTTCTTGCTCCCTGCAACCCTCCTGCTGACTGGGCTGTTGCTCGGTGCCTGGCTCGACCACAAGGCCGTGGCTTCCGGCCTCCACGACGAGATGACGACCTGGATCCACACCCGCACCGGGGTCTCGGCGGCCGACTGCCCCTGGGCGAGGTAGGGCCCTCGACACCCGCGCGCGCCAAGGTCAGCGCGGGCTTGCCCGCTAATCCTGGAACATCTCGGCCACCGGTACGATCGAGATCTCGTCGGGCTCGACCTTGATCTTCTGGATCGCCACGTCGGCGTCGAGCACCTGCTGCTCCGGCGGAGCGTTGTACTTCATCGGGCTGGGCTGGTCCTTCTCCAGATAGGCCTTGACCTCCGCGGCGTTGTTGGTCACCAACACCGCGTGGTAGTCGTCGGTCTGGATGTACTTCTTGACCGCCGCGTTGACCTCGTCCACCGTCAACTTCTTCAAGCGCTCTTCAATCTCGTCGATGTAATAGGGCATGTCGTAGTAGCGGCTGTCCATGTGCCAGGCCAGGCGATTGGGCAGCGTCTGACCCCACAGCTTCGAGTAGTTGACGAGGAAATCGCGGGCGAGCTCGAACTCCTCCTCGGTCAGGCCCCGGGTGGCGAGACGATCGACCTCGAAGAGAGCATCCCGCACCGCGAAGTGGGCCGTCTCGGGAACCACCGGTCGTACCCAGACCGAGAAGTACTGCTGGCGCCGGGGAACATTGGGTGTGGGGTTCATGGTGAAGGGCGGCAGGTGCCAGTACTCGATATAGGAGTAGTCGCCGTAGTTCAGACCCCTGTGGCCCCTGAGTTGCTGCATCAGACGGCCGTGAAACGTCCGGTGCTCCCCGAGATAGCTGTTGGCCACCATCAGCGGGTAGTAGTCGGGATCGGACCGGTTGATGGGCAGGGCGTAGCCGATATGGATGCCCACCGAGTCGGTCTCCTTGTCGATGAGGGTGAACTGCCGACCCTCGACCTTGGCCGGCTCCGGCAGCTCGGTGAGCTTGCCGGGCTCGCCCTGGGGCAGGGCGCCCAGCGCCTTCTCCAGTTCCGCCACATAGCCCTCCGGATACCCCCCGGCGACACCCAGCATGAGGTTGGCCTGGGTGTAGTGATCTCGATAGAACTTCTTGATGTCCTCGAGGGTGATCGACTCCAGGGCCTCGACGGTTCCGGCCGGCGAATGTTGGTAGGGGTGGCCGTCGAAGATCACCTGCTGGATCGCTTCCAACCCCAGGAGCTCGTCGTTGGATGCCCGGAGCGTCGTGGTGAGATAGGCCAGCGCCTGTTCCTTGTTGCGGCTGAGGTCGCTCTCGCTGAAGGCGGGCTGGAGCACGGCCTCGGTCAGCAGCGCCGTGTATTCCGCCAGCTTCTCCCGGTGTACCTCACCGCTGATGACGGTCACCTCGCGGTCGGTATCGACCTCGATCGATGACGCCATTGGGTAGAGGGCGTCGATCAGCTCGCTGTATGAGCGCTTCTGGGTGCCTGCGTCACCGACCATCAGGCCGGTGATGGCCGCAAGACCCTCTTTGCCGGCGGGATCGTGGATCGAGCCGGCCTTGAACAGAAGCCGAACTGCGATGATCGGTGAGTCGGGATTGGGAAGGGTGACGGTCTCGATGGCACCGGCAGCGGCCGGCGTGGCGACCCCACCCACGGACAAGAGGGTGAGGAGAGTGGCTGTAACCAGGGTTTTCCGCGACATGGCTTATCGTCCCTCGGCGGTCGTCTCGGCCTCGCCTTCCTTTTCCGGCTCGGCATAAGAGAGGGTGACCACGGTGTAGTTGGTGGGTTTGAAAACCTCCTTGGCAACACGCTGGATGTCGGCCGGTGTGACCTTCTGATACTGCGCGTAGACCTCGTTGACGGTCAGCGGATCGCCGGTGAGGCTCAAGTAGTTGGTGACGGTCCCGGAGATGGCATTCGGGCTGTCGAGGCTCAGCGCAAAGCTGTAACGCAGGTGAGACTTGATCCGCTCGAGCTTCTCGGGGTCGACCGGGTTCGCCTGCAGATCCGCTATGGCCTGGCCGATGGCTTCCTGCACGTCGTCCACCAGATCTTCTGACTTGATACGACCAAAGATCATGAAGAGATAGGGATCTCGATGATCGCTGTAGCTGCCCGAGACAAAATCCATCCACTGCTCATCGACCACCAGCTTCTGGTAGAGCGGTGCCGACTCGCTGAAGAGCAGCTGGCTGATGAGGTCGAGGGTAGCCGTGTCGACCGTCGAAGCCGAGAAGGCCGGTACCCGATACCCCGCCATGATGTGAGGTCGGATCGGGGCGGCCCAGTCGATATGGCCTTTCTTGGTCTCGGTCTGCGGAGGCTCGGTGGCGATCTTGGGCTGCTGGTAGCCCTTCTCCCAACCTCCGTAGTACTTCTTAGCCATGGCAAAGGCTTTGTCGGGGTCGACATCGCCTACCACCAGAACCACGATGTTCTCCGGCCGGTAAAAGCGGTCGAAGAAAGAGAGGCTGTAGTCGTAGTAGTCGGGCATCGCCTTGATGTCTTCAAGGAAGCCCATGGTGGTGTGGCTGTAGGTGTGCTGCTGAAAGGCGAGCTCGCGCATCCGCTCGTACAACGGCAGAAAGGGATTGGAGATGTTCTTGTTGTACTCACCGAGCACGGCCAGAGCCTCGCGCCGGAAGTCC
This sequence comes from Acidobacteriota bacterium, assembly GCA_006227875.1. Classification (GTDB taxonomy): domain Bacteria; phylum Acidobacteriota; class Thermoanaerobaculia; order Multivoradales; family JAHEKO01; genus M0029. The sequence goes on along the minus strand of SBFI01000375.1, from coordinate 26,836 downwards.
TCCTCGTTGTAGTCGAGGTTGATGAAGCGATCCGACTCGATGTCCATCATCACCTCGAGCTCCGCGGCCGGGCCGACCATGTGGTAGACGGTGCGGTCGTCGGTGGTGTAGGCGTTCGAGTCGGCCCCCATTCTCTTGATCACATCGTTGTATTCGTCGTTGGAGAAGCGCTCGGTGCCGCGAAACATCATGTGCTCGAAGAAATGGGCAAAACCGCTGTGACCGGGCTCCACCTCGTCGCGGGAGCCGGTGCGGACAACGACGTAGTAGGCGATGGTGCCCGGGCTGTCATACGGGACCACCACCACCTTGAGCCCATTGTCCAGAGTGGTCTGGTGGACCTTGTAGGGGAAGATGTCGTCTGCGGCTGCCGGCAGCGCCACGAGGGCGATGGCGAGGCACAGAAAGACGTTCAAAAGACGGGGTTGTATCGACACGAGCTAGACCTCCTCTGATCTGAGTTCGAAGACTGCTGGCGGGGCGGGTATTCTATCTCGACTGGCCCGGGAGGTCAGTCGAGATCGATGGGGCGCAGCGGCGGTTCCTCGTCGGGATCTTCCTCGGCCCTTTTCAAGGCCTGCTCGAATTTCTCCTCGAGCAACCGGTCCCGGTCCTCCATGGCCGCCATCTCCCGGTCGAAAACGCTCTCGGCCTCGGCCTTCTCCTGATCGAGCTCGGCCAGGAGAGTCTCCATGTCCTTACCCTCGGCCGGGGGCTTCTTGATCGCCCGATGCGAGATGACTTCACCGGTGGCCGCATCGATCACCAGGGTCGCCTCGCATTCGGGACAGCGCAGGGTCCATTGCTTTTTTTCGCTCACATCCCGGATCTTAGTTCACCTGCGGGCAAATGGCTCCACCCGGGGACTTCGGCGGCAGGTGGAGCAGGTGGCGTACAATCAAGCTCTGTCGGCTTGACAGCCGTTCGGGGCTGGGTTAGAAAGATTTGGTAAGGGATCTGAACTCGAGACTAGGTGGTGCGATGAAGAAGCGACGAATCCTGGTATTCCTCGCTCTGCTGCCGGTGGTTCTGGGCTGCCCGGGTGAGGAGGTCGTGAAGTTTGGCGCCGTTTTGCCGCTCACCGGTGAAGCCGCCATCTATGGACAGCCGGTCCAAAGGGGGGTCGACCTCGCCTTCGAACATCTCCAGAGTCAAGCGGAGCTGCCGTACGCGCTGGAGCTGGTCACGGTCGACTCGGAGAGCGACCCGGAAAAAGCCAAGGAGCTGCTCAGACAGATCTACCGAGATGGAGCGCTGGCGGTGATCGGCGGCGTCACCACCGCAGAGGCGCTGCAGATGGTCCCGGTGGCCGACGAGGTCGACAAGGTCCTGGTATCCCCCTCAGCGTCGACTCCGCAGCTTTCGGGCATCTCGAAGAACTTCTACCGAGTCTTTCCCTCCGATGCTCGCGAAGGGGCCACCATGGGCAACTTCGCCACCCAGAAACTGAAGGCCGAAAAGGTGGTCATCCTGGCCAAAGAGGATGCCTATGCCAAGGGCATCCAGGAGGTTTTCAAGACCGAGTTCGAGCGCTATGGCGGTGAGGTCCTGGATCTGATCGAGTTTCCCTCCCTCGGCTCCGATCTCTCCGGGCTGGTCGAGCGGGTGATGACACTGCGCCCCGACGCGGTCTACCTGGCGGCTTATGCTCCCGATCTCGCGCAGATGATCAGACATCTGCGAGATCAGGGCTACAAGGGCACCATCTTCACCACCTCCGCCTTTGCGGCACCAGAGATCATCGCCCAGGTTGGAAGACCGGCCGAAGGGGTCTTTCTCACCCAGGCAGTTTTCGATATCGAAAGCGAAGACCCGATAATCCGCAACTTCATCGAGGCCTATCGTGCCAAGTACGACCTGGAGCCCGATCTCTACGCCGCCCACGGTTACGACTCCTTTATGGTTCTGGCGGAGGCCTTGAAAAAGGGCGGCCGGACGTCGAGTGAGTTCTGGAAGGGAATCCGCTCGATCCGAGACTTCAGCGGCGCCACCGGTACGGTGCAGTTCGACGAACGGGGTGACGTCCAGAAATTTCCGCGCGTCTACGTCGTCAACGAAGGCCTTCTGGTCGACTACGAGGCCGAGGTGGAGCGGCGTCGACGGGAGCTGCTCGAACGACTCCGCGACCTGGAACAAGAGCAGCGCAGAACCAGGGCGGGCGACTAGATTTTCCGCGCAGCAACGGCGACCTGATTTGGACCAGCTCCTAGCATGGGCTGCTCGGGGGCCGGTTGAGGAATGCTGCAAGCGACGCAAAGAATTCTGAGCTTCCGCAATCTTCTCGCCACTCTGGTGGGACGGGAGCTCAAAGCCCGATATCGGGGCTCGGTCCTCGGCTATTTCTGGTCGCTGGTCAACCCGCTGCTGCTGCTGGCGGTCTATACCTTTGTCTTCAGCTTTGTCTTTCGGCCGCGCATCGGCGGCACCGAGCCCTACGCCCTGTTCCTGATGACCGGCCTCTTCCCCTGGATCTGGGTCTCGGGGTCGCTTCTCGAAGGCACGCAGTCGTTGACCGCCAACGCGGGTCTGATCCGCAAGGCCGTCTTTCCGGCCCAGGTTCTGCCCCTGGTGCCGGTGCTGTCGAACCTGGTGCATTTTCTGTTGGCGGTTCCCATTCTGGCGGGGGCCCTGGTGGTGGGGCGGCTCGCGGGATTCGATGTGGGGGGTTGGTCGGCGCTACTGCTGCCGGCGATCATCGCACTCGAGCTGCCGGTCGTGGGCGGATTTGCCATGGGCTTCGCCGCCCTCAGTGTCCACTTCAAGGACATCAGGGACATCGTCAACAACCTGGTGCTCCTGTGGTTCTATCTGACACCGATCATCTACCCTCTCGAGTGGATCCAGTTTCCGGTGCTGCATCGGGTGGTGGCTTGGTCGAATCCATTCACCCCGTTTACCCGGGCGTATCAAGACGTGCTGTTCCACGGCTCCCTGCCATCGTGGGAGCTTTGGGTGCAGATGCTCGGTTGGGGGGTGCTCGTCTGGTGGCTGGGAACTTGGCTCTTCGACAGGTTGAGCGAGAGCTTGGCGGAGGCGGTGTGACGATCGCGATCCGGGTCGAGGGTCTCACCAAGCTCTACCGCCGCGCGGCGCCGGGATTCCGGCTGCGGACGCTGAAGAGCGCCCTGCTCGAGGGCAGCTTGACCAGGGGTCTGGGTGCCGAGGAGACCATCCGCGCCCTGTCCGATCTGTCATTCGAGATCGAGCAGGGTAAGGCCTTCGGAGTCATCGGCAGCAACGGATCGGGCAAGTCGACCCTGCTCAAGACGGTTGCGGGGATGATCAAGCCAACTACCGGCCGGGTGGTCGTCGATGGTCGGGTGGCGGCGCTCATCGAGCTCGGAGCGGGGTTCCATCCCGAGATCTCGGGGCGAGAGAACATCTACATCAATGGGGCGGTGCTCGGCTTGAGCCGCAAGGAGATCGATCGCCGATACGACGACATCGTGGAGTTCTCCGGTCTCGCTGACTTCATCGAAGAGCCGGTCAAGAACTACTCCTCGGGCATGTACGTGCGTCTCGGGTTTGCGGTGGCCATTCACACCGACCCCGATGTGCTGTTGGTGGATGAAGTGCTGGCGGTCGGTGACGAGGCCTTTCAGCATCGGTGCATCCGACGGATCGAAGAATTCCTCGGCCTGGGGAAGACCCTGCTGTTGGTGAGCCACACTCTCGATCTCATAGAGGAATACGCCGACGAAGCGCTCTGGCTGGAGGGTGGCACAAAGCGCATGCTGGGTGCCCCGCGTCGGGTGGCGGACGCCTATCGTCAGGCGGTGGCCGAGGATGAGGGTCGACTTCATCAGGAAGCCATGGAGCAACGGCTGCAGGAGGGAGCGGAGCCGGGAGATGGCGTCGAGGGATCGACGCGTTGGGGCTCGCAGGAAGCGGTGATCGAAGCCGTCCGCATGTTGGATGCCGGCGGCCAGGAACGCTACTACCTGGAGAGTGGTGAGCCGATCGCGTTCGAGATCGATGTGCGCTGCCGCGAGCCGCTGACCGATTTTGTCTTTGGTGTCGGTGTCTTTACCCCCCGCGGGACCGAGTGCTGGGGTACCAATACCCATCTGGAGGGCTTCACCTCGGAGAGTCTTGAAGGTTCGACGACGGTCCGTCTGACCTGTCCGGCCTTGCGGCTCGCCGCCGGTGAGTACCTCCTGGATGTGGCCGTCCACGCCCGCGACGGGTATCCTTACGACTATCGGCGGAGGATTTTGAGCTTTACCGTAACCTCCCCCCACGGGGGTGTGGGAATCTACTTCCCAGTGCACCGATGGGAATTCGACGCGTCCGTCCGTTGGAAGAAGCGACCGTAGCCGGCAAGCTGGCGACCGCGGTGTTGCTGTTCGCCTCGATGGCGGTTGGTGCCTGTGGCTCGACCGCGTCTCCGGACTCGAGCCGGGAGTTGTTGCGCTGGGCGGAAGGACCGGTCTCCTGGCTGATCCTGCCCGAGGAGTGGAAAGAGGTGCGGCAGGCGACTCGCCCCGGCGAAGCGATCGCCTTTATCGAGGAGTTCTGGGCCAGAAGGGACCCAGATCCGACGACGGCGGAGAATTCATATCGCGAGAGCTTCTTCCGCCACGTCGAGGCGGCCGACATTCTCTACTCCGAGGCCACGGTCGAAGGCAGCATGACCGATCGTGGGCGGGCCCTGATCCTGCTGGGCTCGCCAAGCGTGGTGCGGATCGGCAGTGAGTCGACCCTGGCGTGGGAGCAGGGAGAGGAGAACAAACGTGGGGTTGGAACCCGGGACCACAGGGTCGAAATCTGGGGCTATCGGCTCGAAGACCTGCCGGACAATCTGGTGCTCGCTGCCACGGCATCGAAGAAGGGCAGCAGCAACGTCCTGGAGCTCACCCTGACCTTTGTCATCGAGCCCCGCAGGGCGCACCTCCACGAGGGAGAGGCGCTGCTGGAGCTGGCGGCCCGCTCGGCCATACAGCGACCCTGAAGCCGCCGGCCTCTGTGTCGGCCGATCCACTCTGAGGTGCTGTCCCCGATGAGTCTCCCGATGCTCGCTCCGGGTGCGCGCGGGCGATCCACCCGGGCGGTCGTCTGCGGCGGCCGTCGGCGCCCGCAGAGCCGCTTCGCTTCCGGCCCGCGTCCGGCTTTCCTTTGGAGGTCGGTGACGCGGGCCTGCGCTGCGGTCTGGATTCCGCCGGCTTCGCCTGGCCGCCCGCCGGTGGATCCTCGTCCGTGCTCGACGTCGCTCCCACCAGGAGCCTCACCGGGGAGACATGCGAGCGACCGCCTTCAGGACGCGGGTTTCGGCCCGGCGGAGCATCGTCTTCGCTAGCGTAGCCGGGTCGAGAACCCGCGACCCCAGGCGGTCGCCGGCCGCTTTGACGGTTAGGACCTGCGTGAGGGTGCGCTGTGCACTACCGCGCCGCGCTTGATGACGGCGGCGACCGGGTTCACTCCGTAGTGGTAAGCGAGATGAAGGAGGTTCGGCTCATCGAGCAGCACCAGGTCGGCCTGCTTGCCGACCTCTATCGAGCCGATCTTCTCTCCCAGACCGAGGCAACAGGCGGCGTTCAGCGTGCTGGCCGTGAGCGCCTCTTCGATCGTCAGACCCAGCTCGTAGACCGCCAGGACAAAAACCATCGGTAGTGACTCGGTGTTGGAGGAGCCGGGGTTGCAGTCGGTGGCGAGAGCAATCGGCACACCGGCCTCGACCAGACGGCGAGCGGGGGCGTAGGTGTGCTTCATGAGAAAAAAGCTCGTTCCGGGCAGCAGCACGGCCGTCACACCGGCGGCGGCCAGCGCCTCGATACCGGCATCGGAGACGGCGATCAGGTGATCGGCCGATAGCGCCCCCAGTTCGGCGGCGAGCTCGGCGCCGCCCGAGTCGACGAACTCATCGGCATGGAGGCGCGGGGCGAGCGCATGCTCGCGGCCGGCGGTCAAGACCTGTCGGGACTCCTCGACGGTGAAGACCCCCTCTTCACAAAAGACATCACAAAAGCTCGCCAGCCCCTCTTCGGCGGCGGCGGGGATGATCTCCCGGCAGACGAGGTCGAGATAGCGCTGACGGTCCTCGCGGTACTCGGGCGGGGTCTCGTGAGCCGCCAGCAGCGTGGCGACCAGGTCGACGGGATGGCTTTGGGAGGCCTGCCGGATTGCCCGTAGCTGTTTGAGCTCGTCCGCCCGGGTCAATCCATAGCCGCTCTTGGCCTCGGCCGTGGTGGTGCCGAGCTCGAGCATGCGGTCGAGGCGGCCGAGGACGCCACCGGTCAACTCGGCCTCCGATGCCGAACGGGTCGCTCTCACCGTCGACAGAATCCCACCACCACCGGCCGCGATTTCGAGATAGCTCTTGCCCGCTAGTCGCTCGGCAAACTCCTCTTCACGGCTGCCCGCCCAGGGCAGGTGGGTGTGTGGATCGACGAGACCGGGCAGCAGGGTGCCGCCGCGGCCGTCCAGGCGTTCTGCCTCCGGCAATGGACCGTGGGCTTGTTCGAGCTCTGCCGGCGGGCCGACAAAAGCGATCTCTCCTTGGCGGCATAGGACAACGGTGTCGCCAAGTCTCTCTACCCGGCGCTGCTCGGGTCCCCGGCGCGAGGTGGTGCCGACGGGTGTGGCAACCTCACCCAGGTTCTCGATCAGTAGATCCGACATGACACGCTCCTACAGCGGAGTGCTGCCGGCTCCTATCAGCGAATAGGCGAAAGAGAGCAGACCGTAGCGGATGATCTGGATGGCCACGATGGCGAGAATGGGGGAGACGTCGATTCCCCCGAGGGCGCTGGGTGGGATCAGCCGTCTCAAGGGCTTGAGAACCGGCTCGGTGATGTTGACCAGCATCTGCGCCAAAGGGTTGCCGGGAACGGGAGCCACCCAGGACATCACGGCACGGATGATGATCACCCAGGTGTAGATGTTGAGCAGCACGACGAGCATGTAGATCAGGGTCATCATTCGCCTTTTCCTCGATCGATATCGGTCTGGGGCCGGGGACCGAACAACGCGGTGCCGACCCGGATATGGGTTGCTCCCTCCTCGACGGCGACCTCGAAGTCGTAGCTCATGCCCATGGACAGGTAGCCGGGACACCCCGCCCACTCGGCCCGCGAGCACAGCTCGTCCCGGAGCTGGCGCAGCTTTCGAAACCAGCCGCGCATCTGCTCGATCTCGGGCTCGAACGGGGGAATGGCCATGAGACCGACGATCTCGAGCCCCTCGAGATCGGCGATGGGCGCCGCCCGGTCGAGGAGAGTGGCCGGCTCGAAGCCGTGTTTGGTCGGCTCACCGCCGAGGTTTATTTCCAGATAGCCCTGCAGCCGAGCACCCTGTTTGCGGGCCTCACCGTCCAGGACCATCGCGATCTTGGTCCGGTCGATCGAGTGGACGGCGACAAACCGAGGTACCACTTTGCGTGCCTTGTTGGACTGCAGCGGACCGATGAAATGCCACTCGACCTCGGGTGGCAGCTGGTCCATCTTACCGAGAGCCTCCTGGACCCGGTTTTCGCCAAAGACCCGCAGACCCGCTTCCCAGGCCGCTCGCATCCGATCCAGCGGTTGGCTCTTGCTGGCGCCGATGAGCGTCACCTCGGAGGGATCACGCCGGCTACGCTCGCAAGCGGCCGTCACACGACTCATGACGGCGCCAAAGCGGTCGCTTGCCGACTCGGTCATTGAGTGGGGAGCTCGAGCTCCAGCCAGTCGGGTACCGGGAGACGTTGATCGATGGCGGTGTTGGCCAGTCGATCGGCCTGCCGGTTCTCCTCCCGCGGCAGGTGTTGTATGTCGCAGCGGGTGATGCTGCGGCGCAGTTTCAATACCTTGAGAAAAATGGGGACCAGGTGAGGGGCCTTGACTTTGTAGGCACCGTTGAGCTGTCTGACGAGAAGCTGGCTGTCGCTGAAGAGGGTTAGATTGTCGAGACCCCGGCGCTCGGCAAAGGTGAGAGCCGCCACCAGTCCTGCGTATTCGGCAACGTTGTTGGTCGTTCGGCCCAGAAAGCCGGCAATCTCGTGTGTCTCGCCATCGGCTTCGAAGATCACACCAAAACCGGCCTCACCGGGGTTGCCCCGCGAGGCGCCGTCGATCCAGGCTCGCGCCTCATTGCCCTTCAATCCGCAGCCTCGTCCAGATAGAGAATGCGTTTACAGGTATCGCAGAACTCGAGGGTGCCGTGGTCCTGGATCTGCACCACCGCCTGTGGGCGGACCCGATAGTTGCAGGCTCCGCAGTGCCACATGTTGGCTCCACGCCCACCCCTTTCGATCTTGACCACGAGCGCCAAGGCTTCGCCGCCATAACGGGCGGAGATGCGCTCGTACTGGCCCTGAATCGGCTTTGGCAGCCTCTCCCGGAGGACCTCTATGCGGCCCCGCAGCCGCTCGGCCTCTTCGGCAACCTGGGGCTTTTGGGCCTCCCATTTCTCCAGCTCGACGGCATAGCGAGCGTCGAGATCTTCGAAGCCCTGGCGCTCCTCGCCCAGCTTTGATTCGGCCTCCTCTTGTCGCTCCATCGCCGCCAAGGCCTGCTCTTCGAGACCCTTGATCTGTTCCTTGGCGCCGTCGATCTCCTGTAACAGCGCTCCGTACTCCCGCTGGTTTCGCACCAGGGAGATCTGCTCCTGGTACTGCTTGACCTTCTCACGGATCTCGTTGATTTCACCTTCGGTGCCACGTCTCTCCTGGGTGGCTTCGGCGATCGCCTCCTCGAGCTCATCGATCTCCGCCTTGCGCGCACTGTGCTCCTGATGGAGCTCCTGCATCCAGTCGGGAATGCCGTCCAGCAGCTCCTCCGACTTGCGCAGCTCGGTCACGGTCTTGTGCAGCTCGATGATGGTGGGAAGGTACTTGGTCATATTCTCGGCTCACCCTCAACGAGGAAGGGGTGTCCTCGATGGGACACCCCTTCGGCAAGCACATGGCGACCGCCACAGTCGCTGCGCTTGCTCACCACTCGGGCTCATCGAAGGCCTTTTGTCTATTGGTCTCCCTTTCCTCGGTGCCGTGTCGTGCCACCAGATGTGGGCCCACCTGGATTCGAACCAGGGACCTGCCGGTTATGAGCCGGATGCTCTAACCGCTGAGCTATGGACCCTCAGCTTCAAGCCCCCATTTCGGGGACTGGAGAGTATAGCACCGCAAAGGGCGGGCGAAGAGCTCAGCCGAGGCCGTCGTAGAGCTGGCGGTAGCTGTCGGCGAAGAGCAGAATTCGTTTGACGTAGATCTTGGTCTCGGGCAGGGTCAGCCCCTCGACAAAATAGTCGAGCTCGGCATCTCTTCCGCTTTTTCTCCACAATCGTTTGATGCGGTAGGGGCCGCCGTTGTACCCGGCCAGAGCGAGTACCTCGTTGCCTTCGAACATCTCCAGCACCTGGCGGAAGTAGGTCGTGCCCAGCTGGATGCTGAAATCGGGATCGGAAAGGCGGGCCGTCGAGTATCTGACCCCGATGCGGCGGGCAAGCTCCCGGCCGGTGGCGGGCATCAGCTGCATCAACCCACGGGCGCCGGCCCAGCTTCTGGCGGCAGGGTCGAAGGCGCTCTCCTGGCGAATCATCGCCAGCACCAGGGGGGTGGGAAGATCGTGGGCCTCGGCGTGCCGGTTTACCAGCTCCTTGTAGTCGAGCGGGTAATACATTTGTCGGGCCTCCAAAGGCACCGACGCCTGATGAGGTCCCCCAAGGGCCGGAAAGGCCGCTGCGAGTAAGTGGATGCTGTCCCGCCGCTGCCCGAGACGGGCCAGGATCACAGCCTTGAGAGCTTGAAACGCTCTGCGATCGCTTTGCGGCTCGAGCCCTTCGAGCTCCATCAGCGCCAGCTCGTCCAGCGCCAGCTCGCTGAGCCAGCGGGCTCTAGAAAGCAGGGGGTCCCGAGGCCAAGGCTCGGCGGGGGTGGTCGATGAAGGGCTCCAGGACTCCGGCTGAGCGTCGAGGCGGGCCAGTGCGTGCTGACGATAGAAGTCGGTTGTGTCGGAGCCTGCCAGCAACTGGTAGAGGGCGACCGCGCGCTCTTTGTTGCCCAGCCGCTCGTGGGCCCGGGCCGACCAGTAGCGACCGCTGCGAGAGTAGCGACTCTCCGGATAGAGCCCCTCGAGCTCACTCCAGTAGCCGACGGCGCCGGAGAGATTCCTCCGACTGTACTCACCCCACCCCTGCTGCCACAGGTACCGGGCCCCCGTGGTGTCGGTCGGCTCGAAGTCACGGAGCTCGAGCAGCTCGTCCATTGCCGCCTCGAAGCGGTTGTCGTCGGCCAGCTCTTCGAAGCGCCACCTCAATGCCTCGATGACCATCTCCCTGTCCGGTGCGATGAGAGCAATCTTGCGCAGATTCTCGAGTGCCGAGTCCTTCATGTCTTGGCGTTCGCTCGCCGGCAGGTTGGTGCGCCCCCGGCGCACGATGGCCAGATCCATTTGGGCTTGGGCCCGCTGCCAGAGAAGGCGAGATCGCTCGCCGATGCCTTCCGCCCGAGCTCGGTCGAGAACCACGAGCGCATCCGAGCTCCGGTGGCGGAAGGTTTGCACAGCTGCCATGGTCAGGTGCCAATCGAAGCCACGTCGGCTTTCAGGCACCGCCTCGAGACTGACCTCGATGGCCAGGAGGTTGCGGGCCCGGAGCTCGAGCTCGGCCGGCGACAGGAAGCCGAGCCAATCGATTTCCCCGTTCGGCTGGCGAAAGAGGTCCACGACTTCGAGTTTGGAAGCAGCCAGCGGATGGTGCACCAGCAGCCGACGAGCGGCCTCCTCCTGGCGGGGCCGATCTGCCAAGGTCGTTGCCAGCTCCAGGGCCGTGGTCTCCAGGGTGGTGGCGGTCTCGTCGTCGAGGGGTTGGAGCCGTGCCCGGGCAATCCAAATAAAAGCCGCATCAGAGTCACCCGCGGTCTGAGCCATCTCCACCCCGCGTACGGCGCCCCGACTGCTGAGCGGCGAGTCCGGGAAGACGGTCAGCAGCTCGTCGAGCGAGGCGATTGCTGTAGGAAGGTCTCCCAGGGCCTGAGCGCTGTCCGCCAGTAGGAATAGACGCCAGTCCTGGAGCTCGCCGCTCGGTTCCCGGGCCGACAGGAGCATCTCCCGTGCGAGCTCGACATCCTCGTTGGCGTGAGCGTAGAAACCCAACAGTAGACGGGCGATGCCGCCGTTGGGGCTCCGCTCCCGCGACAGCGGGATCAGAGCGCTGCGCACCGCCGCGAAGTCTTGCTGGCGGAAGGCGGTGGCAGCCTCACGGAAGGGAGATTCGCTCGGCAGAGCTGCCAGAGAGCTGGCCTGCCGGGTTCCGGCCACGGGCTTCGAAGCCTCCTCGACACGCATCTCGAGCGGGGCAGCTGCCGGCAGGCTGAGCGCCAAAACAAAGGTCGCTGGGCGGAGCAAAGAGTTGAAGGTCACCCTTACGAAATTGTACGCGCACGTATCCGGCCCCAGATGTGAACTCTCAACATTCAGCAGCCCGCGGGACTCCTCCCACGGGCTGCCTGGTCCAAACCGCTTGTCAGCGCTACATTCCCAGGGCGTCGGCGTCGCCGCCGGCAAGAATCCTGACCAGCTCTTCGTGGAAGTAATCGGTCTCGGCGCGGATCTGTTCGTCGATACGCTCTTCGTAGATCTGGCGGGATCGATTGATGTCTTCTCGCAGCGTCTGGTAGATGTTGCGATTCCGTCGACCCTCTTCGACTTCTTCTTCGTTGTAGAGCTTGATCTCGGTGACCAGCAGCCGAGCCAACCGCTGGGCCTCTTCGTGCAGCGAGTCGTCGCCGGTCTCGGCCGGGATCTGGCTGGTGGTAAAGGCCCAACCCGGTCCGTCGAGGTCCTCCGGCGGTGCGATCTCGGTGGCCGCCCGTGAAGCCGGGCGCGCCGGTGGGGTCGGAATGGCAACCGTAGGTCCACCCACCGGTTCCGGTTCGGTGACCGGTTCCGGCTCGGCCACCGGCTCTGCTTCCACAGTGGGAATGATCGGCTCGGTGGGCTCGATCGGCTCGGCTGGTGGTGGTGGGGCCGCCGGCGATACGTAGTCGCCGGTGGAGAAGGTCTGGGTCGGCTCGGTACTCGTCGAGGCGTCCTCTCCCATCTCCACCACCGGCTCCGCTTCGACCTCGACCTCCGGCTGTTCCGTGCCCTCCAGAGTGAATCCGGTGGAAGCGAATGGCTGAAGCTCACCGGTGTCCAGAGGGGAGGGAAGCTCCTCGATATCGACTCCGACCTCTTCGGCCTCCGGTTCGGGCTCGGCCGTTGCCATCGGGGCGATGTCCTCCTGCACGACTTCGTCCTGCTCCCAGGGCTCACCGATCGGCTCCATCGGGACCTCCACTGCGGGGACCTCTTCGACCGTGGGTACCTCTGGGGCTACGGTTTCGATCTCGGGGGGCACGACCTCGACGGTCGGGATCTCGGGGGCTGCCGGCTCGGGTACGGTGCTCTCGATCTCGGGGGGCACCACTTCGACGGTCGGGACTTCGGGCGTCACCGGCTCGGGGACGACGGTCTCGGTCTCCATGGCCGCTGGGGCAACGGTGGTTTCCGTCGCACCGTGCCACAGATCCAGACCGGGCTCTGCCGTCAGGGCTTCGTCGAAAAGTCTCAGCGTTACGGTTGTGGGTCGCTCCCGAAAGGGAAGGGTCTCGATGGCCTGTGCGGCCACGTAGGTGAGCAATTGGAGCGCCATCAGATCGATCGAGCCCTCGTCCTCGAGTCGGTCGGCGTAGATGGCGGCGGCCAGGTGGTCGCGCAGCACCATCGGAATGAGGATCCCCTCGGCCGGATGACTGCCATCGATACGGGCGCACATACCCGCGCACTCGCTACCGGTGAGCGACACACCACCGTGCCCCGTTGCCACCCGCGACCAGGGAGTCCCTTCGCCATAACCCATGACGAGGTCACTCACATTTTCGGTCGAGGCGTTGAACCCGGTTCCGGCCCAGCCGTGGAGTCCGTCCTGGCGGGTCAGAAAGAGGGCCGAGCGGCCGGCAAAGCGGCAGCATCGATCGAGCAGGGTGGAGAGGATCTCCGCCTGTGACCGTGCACCGTCGATGGCCGCGATGGCCGCGAACAACTCCTGCGATGCATCCGCCGCCACCGAGGCCGGGGCAGGCTCCCTGTCAGCCAGACCCAGTTGCCGCCGGAGCTCCGTCAGGTGATGCGCGAACTCCTCTCGGACCTTCTGGACCGCCTGCTCGACAAAATCCTTGATGTTCTGATCTTGATCGCCAATCTGCTCTGACGACGCCATAGTTGAACCTCCGGGGGAACTGTCGTCAAAATCTCCTGAGAACTTCTGGATTATTCTGTAGGGTTTCACACCCTGTCAAGGGAACAGCAGGTGAAAACCATTGAGGATATTGGGGGTTAGCAACACAGGCGGTCGACTTCTACCGGCTCCGAAAGGGTTGTGGCGGCCGGAATCGCTGTGGTAGGTTGAATTTCTGCTTTTATTGACCCGTCTCAGAGGGAGGCAAAACCATGCGGAGAACAAGCGAGGGAGTCTGGGTTGGATTTGTCCTGCTCGTGGCATTGATTCTTGTGGCTTGTGGACCGTCAGGCCCATCCAAGCAGGAGCTCGCCCTGCAGGCCGAATTCGAGGCCCTACAGGAGATGCAAGCAGAGCTCAACGCCAAACGCCAGGAGCTCGCCGACCTGAGGATGGAGATGGTTGCGGCCGTTGTCGAGGAGGTCGAAGCCGAAACCGAGGCCGAGGAGGAAGAAGCCATCGAGGAGGAGGTCGACCTGGCGTCTCAAGTCATCGCACTGGAAGAGGAGATCGCGGCGCTTACGGACGAGTACGGTGGGCGGCTCGTGGCGGCGCTCAACGCCAACCCCATGATCGAGGGTGAAGAGCCGACAGAGATGCAGCGAGCCCTCATCTCGATGAAGAGTGACGAGGACCTGGCGCTGGCCGGTGAATGGATCGAGAAGGGTGGCGACTACAAGCGTGCGATCGAGATCTACAACACCGCTCTCTTGATCGACCCGGGCAACGAGAAGGTCATGGCAGCCCTGGCCGCCGCCGAAGACGCCCGCTACATGAAGGCCGAGCTCTTCGAGCAGGTGAAGAAGGGCATGACCCAGGATCAGGTCAGAGGGATTTTGGGTCAAGTCAATCTGCACAACATCAGGGAGTACCCGGATCGCGGCGTGGTCGCCTGGTTCTATCCCACCAACGAGGCGGGAGGAGCTGCGGCTGTCTGGTTCCGCGAGAGCAAGAAGAGCGGGAACCTGGAGGCCTACCAGATCAAGTTCGAGGCGGTGGCCGGCCAAGGGGAAGAAGCGGAAGAAGAGGGTTGATCGGTCCGATCAGGGCCGCGACCCAATTGACATTCCGCTGTCGATAGTGGATACTCTCGCGTTCGCGCTCGAAGCGCGAAGATCTCATGAAGGCGAGGTGATAGCCAAGTGCCGCTAGTGACCGTAAGAGAAGACGAGCCATTCGAGAATGCGCTGCGACGCTTCAAGCGGAAGTGTGAGAAGTCGGGCATACTGACCGAGCTCAAGAAGCGACAGCATTTCGAGAAGCCGTCGGTCAAGCGGAAGCGCAAGGCCGTGCAGGCGCGCAAGAAGATGCTGCGCAAGATGGCCGAGGAGCGCCGTCTGGGTCTTCGCTGAACGAAACCCTATTTGCACACCGAGAAGCGCGGGGCACTGCCCCGCGCTTTTTTTGTTATGGCCACCGTGTAGACTTCCTTTCCACGATGAGTGACACGGGTGCCGCACTGGTTTCGCGGTCCTCCGCCGAGGCGCTGGAGCTGCCGACGATCCTGGCGACGTTGGCGGAGTTGACGGCCACCGATGGGGGAAAACGGAAGCTGCTGGAGCTGCGACCCTCCAGCTCCGAGGCCTGGCTCGATCGGCAGCGGCAGAGCTACGAAGAGGCTGTCCGGCTGCTCGGTGAAGAGCGACTGGTGCCCGGGCTCGAGGAGCCCCTGCTGCCGCTGATGGCGAAGCTCGCGCGGGTGGACAAGACCATTGCGGGCACCGAGCTACTGCAGGTAGCGGGTCTGCTCGCGATCTCGAAGCGAGCGTCGGACCTGATCCAGACCAGTGCCACCGACTGCCCACTGCTGACCGAGCTCGCCGGGTCCCTGCCACAGCTCGACGCGCTGGGACGCAAGATCAAGAAAAGCCTCGACCGTCGTGGGGCGGTACGCGACGATGCCTCACCCAAGCTGACGTCCCTCAGGCGGCAGGTGCGCTCGGTTCGGGACGGTCTCTACCAGGACCTCCGCGGCTCGGTGGATCGCTACCGGGAGCACCTCGGTGAGGAGACCATTCCTCTCAAGGACGGGCGCCTGCTCTTGGTGCTCCAGGCGGGGGCGAAGGGGCGGGTCGAGGGCCTCGTGCACGGCCGCTCGGGCAGTGGCCGGAGCTTCTACTTCGAGCCCTTTGAAGTGGTGGAGGCCAACAACCGTTTGCAGGAGACCATCGAGGAGGAGGAGGCCGAGCGACGTCGAATACTGAGCCAGCTGACCGCCGAGGTGCGGAGCTCGCTTGCCGAGATCGATCAACACCTGGAGTTCGTTGCCGAGCTGGACCTGCTTCAGGCCGCCTGGCGCTTTGCCGAGCTCTGCGACGCACGGCTGGCCACGATCGGCGACCGGCACGACCTGGTGCTCAAAGGCGCCCGCCACCCGCTGCTGGATCCGCGGTTGGCCGAGCTCCGCCGCACGGCGCTCGAACAGGCGGGACATACCGAGCCGGTGGTACCCCTGGACCTGGAGCTCGTCGGGGATCACCGGGTGCTGGTGATCACCGGCCCCAACGCCGGTGGTAAGACGGTGGCGCTGAAGACGGTCGGGCTGTTGGTGCTTTTGAGCCAATGCGGATTGCCGGTACCCGCCGATGCCGGGTCTCGCCTGCCCCTGTTTTCTCGCGTGATGGCGATGGTGGGAGACGAGCAGGACCTGCTCAGCGACCGCTCCACCTTCAGCGGCCGCCTGTTGCGGCTCAAGGAGGCCTGGCAGGCGGCGGAGCCCGACAGCTTGATCCTGCTCGACGAGCTGGGCTCGGGCACCGATCCGGAGGAGGGTGCGGCCCTGGCCATCGCCCTGCTGGAGGGGCTGGTGGCGAAAGAAGCGATGGCCGTGCTGACGACCCACCTGACACAGCTGGCGGCGGCGGCGCTGGAGATCGAGGCGGCGGCCTGTGCGGCGATGGAGTTCGATCCTGCCACTGACCGACCGACCTACCGCCTGCGGCCGGGCTCTCCCGGTGGCAGCGAGGCACTGGCTCTGGCCGGGCGGCTGGGGCTGCCCGCCGATTGGATCGAGCGTGCCGAAGAGCTGCTGGGAAGCGAGCATCGTGATCTCCGGCGGCTGCTGGCCGAGGTCGAGCGGGTGCGAACGGAGTTGGCCGGCGAACAGCTCCGTCTCGAGCAGGAGGTTGCGGACCTGGCGCAGGCGCGGGTCGAAAGCGAGCAGGAAGCGTCGGCGCTGAAGGATGAGCGCCGGCGTCTCGGCGCCAGGATGAAAAGCGAGCTGGATGCCTTTCGCCGCGACACCACCGAGCGCCTGCGGGGAGAGCTCGAGACCATGCTGGCCGAAGTCGAGCGGGGCAGAAAGCGTGGACTGGTCACCAAATCGGTCGAGCGACTCTTCGAGCAGGCGCCGCCGGTCGCCGAGCCCGAGCCCCGCCCGGAGGGACCGGTGGTGGTCGGCGGGCTCGCCCGTCACGCCGGTCTGGGCTGGGAGGGCAGGGTGGAGAAAATCCACAAAGGGGTGGCCGAAGTCAGTGTTCGCGGCAAGCGGCTCAGCTGTCCCGCGGCAGAGCTCGTCCCGGTGAAGGAGGCTGCCGCGGTGGCGACCCCCAAGGCCGCACCCGTCCGACTCGAACCGGGGGAGGACGACGAGGTGCTGCCGGCCGAGCTCAATCTCATCGGCTGGCGGGTGGAGCCGGCGCTCGAGGCTCTCGACAGCTATCTCGATCGTGCACTGCTGGCCGCCCACCAAGAGGTCAGGGTAGTACACGGATTTGGCACCGGCCGGCTGCGGCAGGCGGTGCGTCACCACCTGCGGCCCCATCCGGCGGTCGAAGGTTTTCGCGGCGGCAAGGCAAACGAAGGCGGTGATGGTGCTACCGTAGTGACGCTGAAGGAGGGTTAGATGGCGCTGGGAAACATCCATCTGACCCCACAGCTGGTGCAGGCGGTGCGTGACGCCGTCGACATCGTCGACATCGCGGGCGACCACACCAAGCTCAGAAAGGCGGGGCGTCGGCACACGGGGCTCTGCCCGCTGCACAAGGAGAAGACCCCTTCGTTCAGCGTCGACTCGGCCCAGGGCCTGTTCTACTGTTTCGGCTGTGGGCAGGGTGGGGACGCCATCAAGCTGCACATGATGTTGAGCGGTGACGACTTTCCGGCCGCCATCGAAACGCTGGCAAAACGCTATGGCATCCCGCTGCCCCAGCGACCCGCCCGACATGCCGGTGGACGGGAGGAGCCCGATCTCGAAGCCGTTCTCGAGGCGGCGGCGGAGTATTTTCAAACCCAGTTGAAAAAGCACAAGGGCCCGGAAGCCTATCTTCGCCGGCGGAAGATCTCGCCCGACACCGTCGAGCGCTTTGGTCTGGGCTATGCGCCGGAAGGCTGGCGCCACCTGGTGGAGGCGCTCCATCCCCGCTTCCCGATGGCCGAGTTGGAGGCCGCGGGTCTTGTAGCCCGCTCGGAGAAGGACGAGACTCGGCCCTACGACCGTTTTCGGCATCGGCTGATGTTCCCCATCCGCACGGCGGCCGGCCGGCTGGTGGGCTTTGGCGGGCGGACCCTGGGAGACGACCGGGCCAAGTACATCAATACCCAGGAGACCGACCAATTCCGCAAGGGCTATCTGCTCTACGGTCTGGACACGGCCAAACGGGCGATTCGAGATGCGGGGAGCGCGCTGCTGGTGGAGGGCTACTTCGATGTGCTGGGGGCGGTGGAGTCGGGAATCGAGTGGACCGTGGCCTCGATGGGCACCGCCCTGACCGAGAGCCAGGCCAAGGTGCTAAGACGTCACTCAGAAGAGGTCGTCGTCGGCTACGACGGCGACGAGGCGGGGGAGAAGGCCTTCCGGCGCAGCCTGACCCTGCTGCTGGCACAAGGGCTTGGTGTCCGGCGGGCCCTGTTTGGCAGCGGCCAGGACCCCGATTCGCTGCGGCTCGAGGCGGGTCCGGAGGCGGTGGTCAAGGCGGTGGAAGAGGCTCCCGACGGGGTGATGCTGGAGCTCGACCGGTTGATTCCCGATCGGGGTCTGCTCGACCCCCAGGCCAAGTCGCGGGCCGCCCGGGCGGCCACCGAGATCCTGTCTCCAATACCCGACGGTGTGCTGCGCTACAGCTACTCCCGGCAGGTGGCCGATCGTCTGGGGGTGCCGGTCGAGCTGCTCTGGCGACGGCTGGCGCGCGACGGTGAGCGGGCCGAGGAGGCGGCGAAGGAGCCGGTACGCAGCCGAAGCCTGGTCCGCAGCCTGGAAGAAATGGTGCTCCAGCTGCTTCTGGCCGGCGACGAGCCGCTCCCCGCCGCCAAGGATCTGCCCACGGCAGAGGTCTTCCTGGACAAGGAATGTAGGAATATTTACCAGGCTTTTTACGATCTATATAGGGGTGGGGACGAACAGCGTCCGGAGGTGCGGCTGGTTCACTCCGGTCTGGAGGGCAACAGCGCCGAAGTTGACCTTCTGGCTCGACTTCTGCTAGAAGAACCCTCCGAATCGCGGGCCGAGGAGCTCGAGGGGGCACTTCAGCAGCTCGAGCGACGTTGGCTTCAACAGCGCCTTCGGGCTCTGGCCAGCGAGATTTCGAGGGCGCAGCAGGACGGAGACAGCGAGCGCCTCGACAGTCTGTTGAAGGAAAAGACGGAGATCAGTCGCGCCTTGCACAGCCGCCCATGAGAAAGACGTTGGTCGACAGTGCGCACGGCCATGCGGCTCGTTGGTAGGAAATTAAGGGGACCACGCTCTTGACCGTATCCACTTCATCCTCCGTAGAAGAGAGATTTCCCTCGGTTAGGCAGCTTATCGAGGTGGGCAAGGAGAAGGGCTACCTTCTCTATGACGAGATGTACGATCTCCTCCCGGTCGAAGTGGCGAGCGTTCCCGACGAGCTGGATGGCATCTATATCCGGTTCAGCGAGCTGGGTATCGAGGTCATCGACCGGCCCGATCGCTACCGCAACCGCGAGGATGTCGACGGCGTCGACAGCGCCTTCGACAAGACGGACGGGGAACAGGCCCAGGACTATGGCGTTCCCGATCAGGAAAAGACCAACGATCCCGTGCGGATGTACCTGCGGGAGATGGGAACGGTGCCGCTGCTGGATCGTGAAGGGGAGGTGGAGATCGCCCAGCGCATCGAGCAGGGCGAGTGGATGATCTACGAGGCGCTGTGCGAGAACCCGGTGGTACTGCGCGAGCTCTTGCGTCTCAACGAATTGGCCGAAAAGGACGAGACCGTCCTCAAGCAGCTGGCGACGAGCGACGCCGACGAACCGCTCGATTCGAGGGCCTCTGATCGGATCAAGGCCAACCTCAAGATCTTCAAGCAGATTGCCAGAAACGACAAGAAGATCGACACGCTGCGTAAACGGCAGAGCAAGTACAAGAAAGGCGGACCGAAATACCAGGAGGTCGAGCGTGAGATCGACCGGGTGGTGGCCAAGATCGCCAAAGACATCCGCTCCATAGATTTCTCGGTGCAAACCCGAAATCGACTGGTCGACTTCCTGAAGGATCTGGATCGACGCTACGCGGTCACCGAGCGGGACATCCGACGAGCCAAGGTCGCTCTCGACCGGGAGCCGAGCAAGGAGCTGCGCTCTCTCCATCGACGGCGGATCGAGAAGTATCGGCGTCGGATCAAAGAGTTGGACGAGCGCTACGGAACCACCCGCTCACAGGTGGCGGCGACGATCACCAAGATCCGGCAGGGCGAGGCGCTGTGCGAGCTGGCCAAGGACGAGCTCATCGTGGCCAATCTGCGCCTGGTTGTCTCTATCGCCAAGAAGTACACCAACAGGGGGCTCCAGTTCCTCGACCTGATCCAGGAGGGCAACATCGGGTTGATGAAGGCGGTGGAGAAGTTCGAGTATCGCCGCGGCTACAAGTTCTCGACCTATGCCACCTGGTGGATCCGGCAGGCCATCACCCGCGCGATTGCCGATCAGGCCCGCACCATCCGCATCCCGGTGCATATGATCGAGACCATCAACAAGCTGACCCGCACCAGCCGTTCGCTCGTCCAGGAGCTGGGTCGCGAGCCGACCGCCGCCGAGATCGGCGAGAGGATGGATCTGCCGGCCTCCAAGGTGCGCAAGATCATGAAAATCGCCCAGGATCCGATCTCCCTCGAGACTCCTATCGGCGAGGAGGAGGACTCCCATCTCGGCGACTTCATCGAGGACAAGAATGCCGCCTCGCCGGTGGAGTCGGTGATCGGCAACAACCTCAAGGACCAGACGGTCAACGTGCTCAAATCGCTGACGCCACGAGAAGAGCTGGTGCTGCGAATGCGTTTTGGTGTCGGCGACGGCTCCGAGCACACGCTGGAAGAGGTGGGGCGCTCGTTCAACGTCACCCGCGAGCGGATCCGCCAGATCGAGTCCAAGGCGCTGAGGAAGCTGCGTCACCCCAGCCGCGCCAGCAAGCTCAAACCCTTCCTCGACACCTCTACCTGAGGGGTTGATTTCGCCCGAGCGGGATTGACAAAAAGGGCTGTCGCTCCCTAAGATTCCCATTCTGACCGACCCTCCGGGTCCGGACTTTTCCTCGGTAGCTCAGTGGTAGAGCGGTCGGCTGTTAACCGATTGGTCGGGGGTTCGACTCCCTCCCGAGGAGCCATTGACACCTATAGCCGCCGGTGACGCAGCCGGCGGCCTTTTCTGCCCCTCACTGTCCACTGCTCATTGCGCAATGCCCAACCCGGCAAACCTCGAGAACGTCGACTCGTCGGCGGCGATCGAGGAGCTGATGGAAAGCGAGGGGAGCCGCATCTACGCCCTCGGGTTGAGACTCTGCCGGGACCGCTCGGCGGCCGAGGATCTGGCGCAGGAGACCTTTCTCCAGGCCTTTCGCAAGTGGGACCAGTTCGAGGGCCGCTCCGAGCCCTCCACCTGGCTCTACACCATCGCCGGCCGCATCTGTCAGCGCTGGGGACGGCGGCGATCGGGTGAGCCGCGCCGGCTGGAGTCGCTGAACGAGCTGCTGCCGTCGGGGGAGAGCGTGGTGGCCGTTCTACCCGCCGGAGAGGAGAGCCCACTCGACGAGCAGCTCGGGAGCGAGGCCCGGTCGCGTCTCGATGCCGCCCTTGCCGAGCTGCCGGTCAGGTTCCGCCTTCCGCTGGTGCTCAAGGACATCGCCGAGCTGTCGACGGCCCAGGTGGCCGAGGTGCTGGGAATCAAGCCCGCCACGGTCAAGACCCGGGTTCATCGCGCCCGCCTGGCGCTGCGCAAAGCCCTCGCCGAATCGCTGCCAAAGCGGCCGGCCGCGCACCCCGACCACTCGCGGCAGGTCTGCCTCGATCTGCTCGAAAGCAAACAGGAGGCCCTCGACCGCGGCGTGGACTTCCCCGTGGCTCCAGACGAGCTCTGCACCCGCTGCCGCTCGCTGTTTGCCACCCTCGACCTGACCTACGACGCCTGCCGGTTTCTGGGCGACGTCGAGCTGCCGGACGAGCTCCGGCAGAAAATTCTCGAGCAAACCCGTTCGTAGGGCTCCGCACGCGAGCCAAGAACCGGCCTTGATAGCATCGAGGTCTCCATCAGGTTGAACCGGATGGAGCTCTTCCCGAGGCGAGAGACCGGAGCCCGACATGGATGTTGAGATTGTCCGCGATGCGAGCGTGGTGCCGACGCGCTACTGGCACCGGCTGGAGGACGACCGCATCCAATGCGATCTCTGCCCGCGTTACTGCAAACTGCGCGAAGGGCAGCGCGGTCTCTGTTTTGTGCGCGGTCGCCTCGACGACCAGATCGTGCTGACGACTTACGGCCGCTCGAGCGGTTTCTGCATCGATCCGATCGAAAAGAAGCCGCTCAACCACTTTCTTCCCGGCACCCCCATCCTGTCGTTTGGCACCGCCGGCTGTAATCTGGCCTGCAAGTTCTGTCAGAACTGGGACATCTCCAAGTCACGGGAGTTCGACACCCTCGCCGACCAGGCCTCACCCGAGACCATCGCCCGGGCGGCCAAGGAGCTCGGTTGCCGGAGCGTCGCCTTCACCTACAACGATCCGGTGATCTTCCTCGAGTACGCGGTCGATGTGGCCGAGGCCTGCCACGAGCTGGGGGTGCTGACGGTGGCGGTCACCGCGGCGGAGATCTGCCCCGAGCCGGGAGCGGAGCTCTTTGCCGCCATGGACGCCGCCAATGTCGATCTCAAGGCCTTCAGCGAGCGCTTCTACCGCGAGGTCTGTGGCGGTCACCTGCAGCCGGTGCTCGACACCCTGACCTATCTCAAGCACGAGACCGCCGTCTGGTTCGAGATCACGACGCTGATCATCCCGGGCGAGAACGACTCGGATGGCGAGCTCGACGAGCTGTCGAGCTGGGTGGCGGAGGAGCTGGGTGTCGATGTCCCCGTTCATTTCACCGCCTTTCACCCTGACTGGAAGATGAGGGACCGACCCCCGACGCCGCCGTCGACCCTCAGCCGGGCGCGGGAGATCGCGCGCGGCAACGGTCTACGCTATGTCTACACCGGCAACGTCCACGACCGGGAGGGTGACAGCACCTACTGTCACCAATGTGGTGAGCGGGTGATCGGTCGGGACTGGTACATCCTGACCGACTGGCGCTTGGACGAGCAGGGTCGCTGTGCCGTCTGCCAAACCCCTTGCGCCGGCCGCTTCGAAGCCGAGCCGGGAGTCTGGGGAGCGCGCAGGCAGCCGGTACGATTGCGCGACTTCGCGGCCTGACGGCGGCCGCTGTGGTCTCACCCGTGTTGGCCACCAAACGACCCTTGTGTGACGCAATGACGCAGTGAAGCAAGGGGGCAGGACCCAATGCGTCACTGCGAGCGAGCCGGAGGCTCGCGATCACTGCTCACTGCCCGGGGCGGGCGGGGGTCCTACCTCTTCGTCCTCGCCCCGTGCTCCTCGACCGAGAGGATCCAGCCGACGATCTTGCCGGGCTGGATGCGCTTCTCCTCGTCCCAGAAGCGGAGATTGCGCAGATAGCGGCTCGAGGTGTCATCGGGCGGGATGGCGGCCGTCTCCTCGTGGATGCGTTGGAAGCGCTCGATCCAGCGGGCGCAGTTGGCAACACGCAGATCGACCCAGCCGTCGTGAACCCAGTTCTCCAGAACATCCGGCGTGAGGGTCTGGTTGTCGGCGTTGGCCGGAACGATGACCTCGGGTCCACGGAGAATTTCCCCCGACTCGAGCAAAATGGGAATCCCCACCGAGACCACCTCGTTGGCTATCCGCGGCCGCTCGCGCACCAGGGTGTCGAGGTTCTTGGCCAGCTCCTCGGGTGTCGACTCCCTCACCGCCGTCATGGTGGTCAGCGCTTCTCGTAGCAGGTGAGCTTCGAACAGCAGCTTGGTGTTGCGTGGCGGCCCGAGCATCTCGAAGGCGACACTCTTGGTCTTGCCCTGCCTTTCGAACCCCATCATCCGCTCCAGCGCCCAGTGGCGCATCAGGCCGGCGCGGTAGGTGGGGCCCAGCACTGCGTTATCCAGAGCATTGATGATGTCGTGCCCGGTGTTGCCCCCTTCGATCTCGAAGACCATGTACTGAGCGATCTCCTCGGGGGTGACGAACTCCATCTGCCGGGCGGTCGTCAGTAGAGCAAACTCCTCGACGCTGAAGATGCCATTTTCGCCGGTGTCGATATAGGCGGTCTGGAGAATCTCGTCGGTCGAGGCGGCGGCGTCGGGCTCGGTGGTCGAGAAGACCTCCCCCAGCGGTTGGGGTCGGGCTTCCACGAGACGGATCGGTTTGCGCCCACGGTAGATTGGTCCATGAGCGATCTTCTTCCAGGCGATGGCCGCCGCCGGCTTGATCTCCTTGGTAATCGGGGCATCCGGGGTGCGGGCCATGAGAAACAGCAGCATCGAGTGGGCGCCGGCCACAGCGCTCTTCGACAGTAGTACCCGGCTGGGCTTCTCTTCGGAATGGGTGTAGGGGACATTGAGGCCCATCCCACCGGTTCCACTGGTGCCCACTTTGAAGTAGACACCGGTGTCGGCGTCGCTCATCCCCCGATAAAGCACCTGGATGTGGCGAATCAGCCGCGGGATGTAGAGGGCTTCGAGCAGGGCCTCGACAGCCTCGCGGTCGACGGCATCGGCAGCGACTTGTTCGAAGACCTTCTCCGACGAGCTGTAGACATCACGATAGGCGATACCGGTGGCGGTATTGACGCAGTCGATGACGATATCGGGGCGGCCCTCGGCGAGCAGGTGGTAGAGGAGGAACGAGGGCAGATCTTCGTCTCGAAGCTGACCCAGCTGCTGGCCCAGACGGTCGAGGTCGGAGGCCTCCTGGTCCACCGGACCAAAGATGTCACCGCTCGAGACGGTGATCCGGGTGTCACCGGCGAAGGGCAAAAGCTGCTGCTGGGCCTCCTCCGACTCCTCCTGACGCAGGCTATGTACCTGGATCTCGCGCGGCTTTCGCTCCAGCAGCTCGCGGCAGACCGCCATCCCCACCAGGCCATAACCTCCCAGAACCAGAATTTTCTTACCTTCGATGTTCACGTTCGTCCTCCATGCCGGGCCGGCAAGGCCGGCCCGGTCGTAAGAAGTCCAGATTACGTGCGCGCCTTCATCAGGCGAGCTTCGAGTGCCTCGAGCTCGTCGCGCAGTCCCTGTGGCAAACGGTCACCGAACTTGCTGAAGTGGTCGTGCAGGAGCTGGATCTCCGCCAGCCAATCGTCCGGGTTACCACTCAAGAGCTGCTCGAGATCGGAATCCGCAATATCGAGCCCGTCGAGGTCGAGAGAGTCCTTGGTCGGCAGCAGGCCGATGGCCGTCTCCCGGTAGTCGGCGGCATCGTCGCAGCGCTCGAAGACCCACTCTGTTCTCGCCGAATCCCGGCCACAGAAAGCGGCCGTCGTCGTCCTTGCGGAACCAGTTGACATAGAAGATGCGCGGCATCGTGCCCCAGTTGCCCTCTGCATCGGCGCCACCCTTTTCACCCACCGCCAGCCAATGGGCGAAGTAGTCGCCCATGTTGTAGCCGCAGAACGGCAACATCGCCATCGGATCCCGGCGCAACTCGCCGACCGTGCCGGCGGCTGCGGCGGTCTTCTCCGAGGCCATGGTGGCTCCCAGGAAGGTGCCGTGGCGCCAGGAGAAAGCTTCGGTCACCAGCGGCTGAACTTTGGCCCGCCGGCCACCGAACAACATGGCGCTGATGGGAACACCCTTTTGATCCTCAAACTCGGGCGCGATCACCGGACATTGCTTGGCAGGCGCTGTAAAGCGAGCATTGGGATGGGCCGACGGCCGGCCGGATTCGGGCGTCCACGGGCGTCGCAGCCAGTCGACGACCGCCGCGGGCTCCTCGTCGTACATATCCTCCCAATAGACATCGCCATCCTTGGTCAGGGCGCAGTTGGTGAAAATGCTGTTCTCGGTCAGTGACAGCATGGCATTGGGGTTGGAATGCATGCTGGTTCCGGGAGCCACGCCGAAGAAGCCGCCCTCGGGGTTGATGGCCCAGAGCCGACCGTCGGGACCGAACTTCATCCAGGCGATGTCGTCACCCACCGTCTCCACCTTCCAGCCGGGGATTGTGGGCGTCAACATCGCCAGGTTGGTCTTGCCACAGGCCGAGGGGAAGGCGGCGCCGATGAACTTGGTTTTGCCTTCGGGGTTGGTGAGCTTCATGATCAGCATGTGCTCGGCCAACCAGCCCTCGTCGCGGGCTTGGACCGAAGCGATCCGCAGGGCGTGACACTTCTTGCCCAGCAGGGCGTTGCCGCCATAACCCGAGCCGTACGACCAGATCTCCCGGGTGTCCGGGAAGTGGGAGATGTACTTGTGGTCGGCGTCACAGGGCCAGGGAGAATCGGGTTGCTTGGGTTCGGTCAGCGGAGAACCGACCGAGTGAATACCGCGGACAAAGTCTTCGCTGTCCCCGAGAACCTCGAGAACCTTGGAGCCGACCCTGGCCATGGTGTGCATGTTGCAGACCACGTATGCCGAGTCGGTGATCTCGAAACCAATCTTGGCGATGGGGCTGCCGATCGGGCCCATCGAGTAGGGGATCACGTACATCGTGCGTCCCACCATGCAGCCGTCGTAGTACTCGCCGATCTCCGCCTTCATCTTCGCTGGGTCGGCCCAGTTGTTGGTCGGCCCGGCTTCGTCGGCGGTCTGCGAGCAGATGTAAGTCTGATCCTCGACCCGCGCGACATCGGCCGGATCGGAGCGCACCAGTAGACAGTTGGGTCGCTTGGCGGGATCCAGCCACATGGCGGTGCCGGTCTCGGTCAGGAGTTGGGCGAGCTCCTGGTACTCCTCGCGCGAGCCATCGCACCAGCGGACCTTGTCCGGCCGGCACATCCGAACGACGCTGTCGACCCATTCCAAAAGCTTGGCATTGGAAGTGGGGGCTTCGGTGACTGCTGTCTCAGATTCGACTGTTGGCATGGGTGTCTCTCCTAGTCTCCCAATGTGAAAAGGGAAGAAAAATCCTCGATTACTTTGGCAACGGACATGAGCCCTCTGGCTGAAGTCTCGCGGGTCTTTGGGGGATCCGGGCGGTCTTCGCTTGCCCCTTTAGGTCGGCAAATCTCTTAGCCCAGCAGTCATCAGAATAGCACATTAGGGAGAAATCACTCCCGCCCAAAAAGGTGGGGTGAGGAGGATCCGTAGGCGGCAGAAATGCCCGACTCGGAGGGGGCCGGAATCTCAGAACAGGGGCGAGCGGCCTCTTGGCAGCGGCGTGAGCGGCTCGGGTCTGGCGATAAAGAAACC
>SBFI01000431.1 GCA_006227875.1 Acidobacteriota bacterium | reverse complement strand
TAGTCGATGCCGACCCGCGCCAGAGCCTCCAGAGTCTCCTCGTCCTCGACCGACTCGGCGATGGTCCGCAGGCCCATGACGTCGCCGATCTCGTGAATGAGCGCCACCAGAGCTGCCTGGATGGGGTCGGTGAGCATGCGACGGACAAACTCACCGTCGATCTTGAGGTAGTCCACAGGCAGGTTCTGAAGATAGCCGAAGGAGCTCAGGCCGCGGCCAAAGTCATCGAGAACGAAACGGCAGCCCATCTCCTTGAGCACCGAGATAAAGCGGAGAGCGTTGGGGAGGTTGCCGATGGCGGCCGTTTCGGTGATCTCGAACAGGACTCGAGAAGGTGTGACAGCGCTGGTCTCGAACTCGTTGACGACCTGGTCGAGAAAGCCGCCGACTCCGAGGCTTTGGCCCGAGATATTGATGGCAAAGCGGGTCTCATCGGACGTGTGCTCGCCCTCGGCGATGATCTGAAAAGCCTTGCGCAGAACCCACTCGTCGATGGTGGAGATCAGACCATAGCGCTCGGCGGCGGCAACAAAGGCGCCCGGCGCCACCACGTCACCGTCGTCGTCGATGAGTCGAACAAAGAGCTCGGTCAGCGGCGGCTGGGCAAGATCTGGGTCGAGCGCCTCGATGGGCTGATGGTAGATGCAGAGACGGTCGTCCTCGACTGCCTGGTTGATGCGGGAGATCCACTGCAGCTCGCCACGTCGCTCGGCCACGGCCGTGTCCCCGGGCCGGTAGACGTGAATGCGGTCACCGCCACTCTCCTTGGCCACGTAGCAGGCCGCGTCGGCCCAGCTCAATACCGCGTCGGGCGCGAAGCTACCGGTGGTAAAGGTCGCCAGACCAATGCTGACCCGGGACGAGAAGAGGCGATCCTGCCAACGAAAGCGAAAGGCGCGAAGAGCCTCGAGGATCTCCTGGGCAAGACGCCGGGCCTCGTCGGATGAACAGTCCCGGAAGAGGATGACGAATTCGTCGCCACTGAAACGGGCCAGCACGTCATGCCTGCGGGCCTTGTTCTGGATGATCAGGGCTACCTGCCGGATCAGTTGATCGCCGGCTTCGTGACCACTGGTGTCGTTGACCAGCTTGAAATTGTCGAGATCGAGATGGCACAGGGCGTGTTTGCGAGCTTTGCTGCCGGCCTCTCCCAGAGTCACGCCGAGGGCCGACTCGAAGGCTCGCCGATTCATCCAGCCGGTGAGCGGATCGTGATTGGCGAGGTGGATCATCTCTTCCTCCACCTGCCGGACGTGACTGAGATCCTTGAAGACGAGAATGGCGCCGATCACCCGGCCCTCACGATTGCGGATGGGGGCGGCCGAGTCGTGGATAGGGAACTCGGTGCCGTCGCGGTGTATGACCCGACGACCACCGAGAAACACCACCTCACGCCGGTCCTTGAGACAGTGCCCAACCGGATCGAGGACCCGTTTGCCGGTGTCCTCGTCGACGACGTGGTAGATCTCACTGGAAGGGCGACCGTAGGCCTCGGCGAGAGTCCAGCCGGTGAGCCTTTGCGCCACGGGGTTCAGGTAGTCGATGGCGCCGTTGGGGTCGGTCCTGATGACACCGTCGGCGATCGATGCCAGGGTCACATGGGCGCGCTCTTTCTCCTGGAAGAGGGCCTCCTCGGTGATCTTCCGCTCGGTGATGTCGTGGGCGACGCCGATCACTCTATCGACCCAGCCGGTCGAGTTTCTGACCGCGAGCGCCTTTTTGGCCAGCCAGCGGATCTCGCCGCGTGGGGAGATGACCCGAACCTCGAGCGACAGGTCCCGATCGTCGCGGACGAGTCGCCCCAGAGCGCGGCTGAGTCGATCCCGGTCTTCTGGATGGACAAGGTTGACGAAGTCCTCGCCGGTGCGGACGATCTTGTGCAGCGGGAGTCCAAACAGCTGGTCGGCGAGCTCCGAAACACTGAGCCTGTCGGTCTCGGGGCACCATTCCCAGCTCACCGAGCGAGCGGCGCGGTGGGCCAGGTTGAGACGCTCCTGACTCTCGCGCAGAGCAAGCTCACCCTGTTTGTGATCGGTGATATCGAAAGCCGATCCCAAAAAGGTCGGCTCGCCATCGAAATCGATAGTGGTAATGGTGAGGTCGATCCAGCGCTCGTCACCATCCTTGCGGACGATCTTCAACTGCAGACGCTCGGACCCGGCCAGGACCGTGCCCTCGGCGAAAGTGCTCCCCTCGCTAGCCTCCAGGGAGTCCGGGTGCACCAGGTCCCGGAACCTCATGGTCAAAAGCTCGTCGGTCGTATAGCCGCTCAGCTGCTCGGCAGCGCTATTGACGTAGGCCAGCCTGTCGCGGTAAACGAAGATCGCCGTCGAAGTGGTCTCGGCGAGGATGCGAAACCAGTCTTTCTCTTCGCTCTGGGAGCTGGAGGACGAGGGAACCGGCGATACCATTTCGGAATTATAGTCAGGATTCGTCGGAAAGTGTTTTGTTTTCTTGGATTTGGAAGGAGAGTCACACCTGCCGAGTTTGATCCGGACCGCCCGGGAGCTCGCCCGAGAGGTGGAAGATATTCGATTCGGGCCGCCAGTTGCGCACGTCTACAACCCGCTTCGCTACGCCTGGAATGCCCACGAGGAGTACCTGCGGCGCTATGGCCGAGGCCCGAAGGAGGTGGTGCTGGTTGGGATGAACCCCGGGCCCTGGGGCATGGCCCAGACCGGTGTGCCGTTTGGTGAGGTCGAGCTCGTACGTAGCTGGCTCGGCATCGAGGTGCCGGTGGGGCGACCACCGGACGAGCACCCCAAGAGACCGGTGGAGGGGTTCGCCTGTCACCGCCGAGAGGTCAGTGGCCAGCGCCTCTGGGGTTGGGCGAGCCGTCGATTCGGTACGCCCAAGAGCTTCTTCGAGCGCTTCTTCGTCGCCAACTACTGCCCGCTGCTTTTCCTCGAGCTGGGTGGTCGCAACCGGACCCCCGATCGGCTTGCTGCCGGCGAGCGCTCGCAACTCGCGGCGGTCTGCGATCGGGCGCTGCTCCGGAGCGTCGAGGCGCTCGCACCCCGATTTGTCGTCGGGGTGGGAAAGTTCGCCGAGGATCGATGCCGGCGCGCCCTCGTCGGGATGGAGCTGACGATCGGACGCATCCTCCACCCCAGCCCGGCCAGCCCGGCGGCCAATCGGGATTGGGAAGGCCAGGCCGTGCGCGAGCTCGAGGAGCTTGGTATCGATGTCTGAGAGCGGCCGGGTTCTGGGGTAACATCAGCCGGAGTTTCGCGATCGAATCTATCCGTAACCCCGCCATGGAGGACCTTCCTCGATGATCCCCGTCAAGACCGAGATCGCGGAGCGCGCCCACATCAACTCGATAGAGGAGTACCGGCGGCTCTACCGCGAGTCACTGGAAAGCCCCAGGGAGTTTTGGCGTCAACAGGCGGAGGAGCTCCTGAGTTGGTATCACCCGCCGCAGACGGTGCTGGATGTGGACATGGAGGAGGTGGATTTTGCCTGGTTCGGAGGCGGGCGTCTGAACGCCTGCTTCAACTGTGTCGATCGCCATCTCGACACGCTCGGTGAAAAGACCGCCATCATCTGGGCGGCGGACGAACCGGGCGAGTATCACCACATCACCTACCGCGAGCTCAAGCACCAGGTGGCACGGGTCGCCAACGTGCTGCTGGCGCACGGCGTGCGCAGCGGGGACCGGGTGGCGATCTACCTGCCGATGATCCCCGAGCTGGCCTACACGATGTTGGCCTGTGCTCGTATCGGGGCTGTGCACTCGGTGGTCTTTGCCGGCTTTTCCGCCGACTCCTTGCGCGAACGCATTCTGGACGCGGGCTGCAAGGTGCTGGTGACGGCCAACGAGGGCTTGCGGGGTGGCCGCCGGATCCGTCTCAAGGCAACCGCGGACCAGGCGGTGGCGGGTTTGACTCAGGTAGAGACGGTTCTCGTGGCCCGGCGTACGGAGAACGACGTGCCGATGATCGCCGGGCGCGATTTCTGGCTATCCGAGGAGATGGAAAAGCAGCGCTCCACCTGCCCGGCGGAATGGATGCATTCGGAGTCCCCCCTGTTCATCCTCTACACCTCGGGATCGACCGGTCAGCCCAAAGGTGTTCTCCACACCACCGCCGGCTATCAGCTCTACGCCTCCCTGACCCACAAGTACGTCTTCGACTTCCATCCCGGGGACATCTACTTCTGCGCCGCCGACATCGGCTGGATCACCGGCCACAGCTACATCGTCTACGGCCCCCTGGCCAACGGTGCGACCACCGTGATGTTCGAGTCCACCCCGACCTATCCCGATGCCGGTCGCTACTGGCGAATCGTCGACGACCTGGGGGTCAATATCTTCTATACGGCTCCCACCGCCATTCGCGCCATCGCCCGCGCCGGCAACGAGTGGGTCGAAAAGTACAAGCGGGACAGCCTCAGAGTCCTGGGGTCGGTGGGCGAGCCGATCAATCCGGAGGTCTGGCAGTGGTACCACGACGTGGTCGGCGGCGGACGCTGTGCCGTGGTCGACACCTGGTGGCAGACCGAGACCGGGGGGGTCCTCATCACTCCGTTGCCCGGAGCCGTTTCCACCAAGCCCGGCTCGGCGACCGTGCCCTTCTTCGGCATCGAACCGGTCATCGTCGATGATGACGGGCGGCAGCTGGAGGGTAACGACGTGCAGGGGAACCTCTGCATGAAGCGGCCCTGGCCGGGTCAGGCCAGAACCATCTGGGGCGATCACTCGCGCTTTCGTCGCACCTACTTCACGCGCTTTCCGGGGCTCTACTTCACGGGTGACGGCTGCCGACGGGACGAGGACGGCTACTACTGGATCACCGGCCGGGTAGACGATGTCCTCAACGTCTCCGGCCACCGTCTGGGAACGGCGGAGATCGAGAGCGCCCTGGTTGGCCACGAGGCGGTGGCGGAGGCCGCCGTGGTCGGATTTCCCCACGAGCTCAAAGGCACCGGCGTCTACGCTTTTGTGCTCATCACATCCGAGTTCGAGGGCACCGAGCGCGACCAACTCGTGGGTGCGCTCAAGGAGCAGGTCCGGCATGCCATCGGTCCTATCGCCACACCCGATCGGATTCACATTGCGAGCGGTCTGCCCAAGACGCGCTCCGGCAAGATCATGCGGCGCATCCTGCGTCAGATAGCCGCCGGCGAGTACGAGGATCTTGGTGATGTCTCCACGCTGGCGGAACCGGGTGTGGTCAAGGAGCTGGTCGACAACATCCGCTCGAGGAGCTCGGTCGGCTCCTGAGCCGACGGCGAGGATGATGGAAGAGAAGTCGCCCGAAAGTGCCCGCTCCCAGGGCTCCAGAGCCCTGTTGACGATGGCTTCGCTGGTAGTGGTCGTGGCCGGTCTCAAAGCCGGGGCACCGGTCATCCTGCCCGTGGTCCTTGCTTTCTTTCTGAGTGTGCTGAGCTTTCCCCTGTTGTACTGGCTGATGCGGCATCGCGTGCGGCTGCCGTTTGCCCTGCTGCTGACGGTCATGGCCGTGGCCGCGCTGTTGACGGCTTTCGGCTTCTTGATCAGCAGCACGGTCAGTGAGTTTGCTCTGGCGGCTCCCGTGTATATGGAGCAACTGGTGGTCAAGGTACGGGGCTTCATCGAGACCCTGGAAGCGCGTGACATCCAGATCAGCGATTGGCTGGCCCTGGAGCCCCTGGACCCCGGCTTCATGGTCGACAGGTTGGGAGGGATTCTCGGCGGCACTGTGCTGGGGATCACCTCGGCGATCTCCAGTGTCACCCTGGTTCTGATCATCATGATCTGCATGCTGGCCGAAGGCGCTGGGTTGCCACAGAAGCTGCGGCGCGCTTTCGGGATCGGCGACACCACGATTCACTACTTCACCAGTATCACCGAAGAGGTACAGCACTATCTCGAGGTCAAGACCCTGGTCAGCCTGATGACCGGCGTGATCCTTTGGGGTTGGGCGGCGCTGCTCGACGTGCCTTTTCCGCTGCTCTGGGGGCTGGTTGGTTTCATCTTCAACTACATACCCGTCATCGGCTCGATTCTGGCCGCCATCCTGCCGGTCCTGGTGACCCTGGTCCAGCATGGGATCGGCCGCGCGGCTCTCCTGGCCCTCGGCTATCTCGCCGTCAACTTCCTGGTGGGCAATATCATCGAGCCCATCTGGATGGGACGCAGGTTCGGTCTGTCGACGCTGGTGGTCTTTCTGTCACTGGTCTTCTGGGGCTGGCTCTGGGGCCCGATCGGCATGCTGCTCTCGGTGCCTTTGACCATGGTGATCAAGATCATGCTGGAGCACTCGCCCAAGATGAAGTGGCTGGCGGTGCTGCTGGAGCCGGGACCCGGGGCCGCTGCCGTGCGGCCGGCGCGGGAGAGCGCTTGATTCCTCTTCGACCATTGCCCGTTGTCATTTCACAGCCTCCGTCTCACACCATCCTGTAAACTCCGATCGATTGGCGGGAGGCAGTTTTGGGGAGCGGCTCCGTCGGGAGTCGAGTAACAGGGGACTCTTTTCTTCATGACAGGCGTTCTCATCATCTCGACCGCGATCACGCTGTTGGCAGTGGTCTGGTCGGTGATTCTGGGCCGCCGGCAGCGCAATTGGCGCATGGGCCTGCTGACGGCGATGCTGGTGCTGATGACCCTGCGTCAGCTCTTCTCGCTGCGGAGCCTGTTGGAGAGCGGGGCGCCGTTGTGGGAGAACGTTCTCTACGAGATTCCGGTCCTGGCAGTGAGCCTGCTGGCGTTCTTGTTCGTCTTCTTGCTCAACCGGCTCGAGATCGCACGCAAGAGGGAGGCGCAAGAGCGTCGGCAGATGGAGAGTGTGCTCCAGCGCTCGCGGCAGAGATATCGGGCGTTCATCGAGCGCACTCCGCACATGCTGGCGGTGGTCCGGGCCGACGGTCAGGTGACCTGGCTCAACGCCGCCTTCGAGAAGGTCACCGGCTGGTCGCGGGAAGACTGGGAGGGTCGGTCATTCGAAGAGTTGGTGGTGCCGGACGACCGGGACCGCTATCAGGAGATGGTCAAGCGGGCGCTGGTGGGTGAAGCCGTATCGGATTTCGAGCTGCGGCTCGAGACGAGCGCCGGAGAGGCCGTGGTTGGTGAGTTTGGAGTCGCCCCCGACCTCCACGAAGGGGTGGTCGATGGCTGGGTGGCGATCGTGCGGGATGTCACCGCGGCGCGGGGCATCGAAGCCGAGCGCGACACGGCGCTGGCCAAGTTCGAACGGCTGGCCGATGTTGTTCCCGACTGCTTCTGGAGCTCGGAGCTGGATGAGAACGGCCATCTGGCTGTGCGCTACGTCAGCCCGGGTTGGAAGAAGATCTGGGGCTACAAACCCGAAGAGATCTATGGCGACCCCGAGTACTGGCTCAAGACGATTCTGCCCGAGGATGTCGATCTTGCACGCCGGGTCTTCGAAGAGGCGCGAGTCAAGAAGACCACCCAGACGGTGACCTACCGCATCCAGCCGAAGAAGGGCGCGATTCGCTGGATCGAGGACACCATCTCACCGATTGTGGGCGGGGACGGAGAGGTTGTCGCCATCGACGGTATCGCCCGGGACATCACCGAGCGCAGAAGGGCCGAAGCAGCCATCCACTACGTCGCCGAGGGCGTGTCGAGAGCGACCGGCGAGGACTTCTTCAAAGATCTGGTGCGACACTTAGCCGAGGCGCTCGATATGGATCACGCCTTTGTCGGCGAGTTGGTGCGAGCCGACGATGATCGCATTCACACCGTAGCGGCCTGGTCACACGGTGAGGCGGTTGAGAACTTCGAGTACCTGCTTACCGATGCCCCTTGCCAGAACGTCATCGAAGGCGAGGTGTGTTGTTATCCGAAAGATGTCAGCAAGCAGTTTCCGGAAGATGCCGGGCTCAAGAAAAAGGGCGTCGAGAGTTACGTTGGGGCGCCGCTCCTGGGCTCGTCGAGACAGGTCTTGGGGCTGCTCGTGGTCATGGACTCGTCACCGCTCGAGAGCGCGGAGCCCAGCGAGTCGATCCTGCAGATCTTCGCGCTGCGGGCCGCGGCCGAGCTGGAGCGGGTGCGGTCCGAGGAGGAGCTCGGCCGGCGCGAGGCGCGCTATCGGGACTTTGTCAATCGGTCGACCGAAGCGATATGGCGCTACGAGGTCACGCCACCGATGCCGCTCGGCCTGTCCGAGGACGAACAGATCGCACGACTCCAACGATCGATGTTTCTGGCCGAGTGCAACGAAGCCGCGGCCAGGATGTTCGGATTCTCATCGGTCGGCGAGGTGCTGGGGGCGCGGATGGACCGGCTACAGCCACCAGAGGAGTCGAGCGAGGACCTGCGCACCTTTATCCGCTCGGGCTATCGCCAAGAGGTGGTGGAGACCGAGCAGACGGTCGATGGTGGCACTACCCAGCACTATCTGGGGAATGTTCTCGGAGTGGTCGAAGAGGGTGGATTGACGCGGGTCTGGGGCACCTTGAGGGACGTCTCGGATCTCAGACGGGCGGAAAGGGCGCTGCGAGAGTCGGAGCAGAAATTCCGTCGGCTGTTCGAGGACTCCCAGGACGCCATCTTCATCAGTACACCCGACGGCAAGCTGGTAGACATCAACCAGGCCGGTGTCGAGATGTTCGGGTACGAGTCCAAGGCCGAGCTGATGGAGGTGGACATCGGCCGCGAGCTCTACCGTGACACCGCCGAACGGGAGCGGGCCGTGCGTAGCCTGCTCGAGCATGGCAAGGTCAAGGACT
Source organism: Acidobacteriota bacterium (assembly GCA_006227875.1). Classification (GTDB taxonomy): domain Bacteria; phylum Acidobacteriota; class Thermoanaerobaculia; order Multivoradales; family JAHEKO01; genus M0029. The sequence continues at coordinate 4,139 of SBFI01000431.1, read as the reverse complement.
TCGAGATCGCGCTGAAGAGAAAAGACGGCACCGAGCTCGTGGTGCTCGAGACCACCACCGCCGTCCACAACGAGGCCGGCGAGGCCGTGGCCTTCCGCGGCATCCTGCGCGACGTCTCGCGGCAGCGGGCTCTGGAGCAACAGCTTCTCCAGGTGCAGCGGATGGAGGCAGTCGGCCAGCTGGCCGGTGGTCTAGCCCACGAGTTCAACAATCTGCTGACGGTCATCAACGGTCACGCCGATCTCGTCCAGGTGCGGGTCGATGCCACCGATCCGGTCATGCACGATGCCAAGGAGATCAAGGCGGCGGGCAAGAGTGCCGCCCGCCTGACCCGGCAGCTTCTGGCTTTGAGCCGGCAACAGGTCCTCTCCCCACGGGTGCTCGACCTCAATCAACTGATCCTGGGGATCGAGGAGATGCTGCAGCGGTCGGTCGGCGAGCAGGTCGAGATCGTCACCCAGTTGGGCTCGAAACTGGACAAGATCCACGCCGACCCCGGCCAGTTGGAGCTGGTCTTGCTCAATCTGGCGGTCAACGCGCGGGACGCCATGCCGGATGGCGGCAAGCTCCTGGTCACGACGGCGAATCTGGATGTAAACGAGGTCTCGCGGGAGCGTTATCCGGAGCTCGAGCCGGGGTCATTCGTGGCGCTCAAGGTCCAGGACACTGGAACCGGAATCGATCCCGAGGTCCAGCAGCACATCTTCGAGCCCTTCTTCACCACCAAAAACCGGGCGACAAGGACGGGGTTGGGTCTATCGACTGTTTACCGCATCGTGGAGCAGAGCGGTGGGCACATCCGGGTCGACAGTGAGCCGGGTGAAGGGGCGACGTTCCGAGTCTTCTTCAATAGCGTGATGACCGAAGCGGAGGAGGCCGAGCCGATGACGCTGTCCCTTCCCCTCGGGGGCAGCGAGACGATCCTTTTGGTGGAGGACGAAGACGCGGTGCGGGGTCTGCTGCGCCAATTTCTCATTGGTCAGGGCTATCGAGTGTTCGAAGCCGCTGACGGTGAAGAGGCGGTGAAGCTGGTGGAAAAGGAGGAGGCTCCGATCGACCTCATGCTCAGCGACATTGTCATGCCGGGGATGAGCGGCACCGAGCTGGCGGAGAAGCTGGGGCAGATTCAGCCCAGCGTGAGGGTGATCCTGATGTCTGGCTACACCGAGCGTCTGGAAGGATTCGTCGATCGCGGCACCGGCAAGGAGGGTGTCAACTTCCTCCAGAAGCCCTTCTCGATGGAGGCTCTGGCCAGAAAGGTCCGGGAGATCCTGGACGAAGCCCCCTCCACCCCGGCGGTCCACCAGCAGCAAAAATAGCCTGCAAACTGCTTGACAATCAGGGCCCTCCTGCTATCATGGGCTTGAAACTGGACCAAGTCGGTCCGGTTTATATGAAGAGATTTATCCCGTGCTGCGGATTACCAAGCAAGCCGACTACGGCATCGTGCTGCTGACCCGGATGGCCGCCGATCCAGAGCGGCTCTTTACCGCCAGCGGATTGGCCGCCGAGGCCGGTCTACCACACCCGATTGTCAGCAAGGTGCTCAAGCTCCTAGTGAGGGGAGGAGTGCTGTCGTCGCACCGTGGAGTCAAGGGGGGTTACACCCTCGACCGCTCCGCCGAGGAGATCACCGTCTTCGACATCGTCACGGTGCTCGAGGGCCCGATCGCCATCACCGAGTGCATCGACGACAGCCCCAGTGAGTGCTCACAGGAGCCCCACTGTCCGGTGCGCGGTAACTGGCAGCGGATCAATCGCGCCATCCAGTTGGCACTCGAGGACATCACTCTGGCGGAGATGACTCGCGCCAGCGCGCCGCGGCTCGTCACCCTGGGAGAGACGCCGAAAACCCGCGATGCCGAGCTCCTTTGAGGGCTCCGCATCAGACCCTGGAGAGTCAAGGTAAAGATATGCCAGCCGAAACAACCGACGTTCTCGAAGAACGCGTCAAGCAGGGCTACGAGGCCGGTTTCGTCACCGAGGTCGATCAGGAGACGATTCCTCCGGGCCTCGACGAAGATGTCATCCGGTCGATCTCGGAGAAGAAGGGCGAGCCGGAATGGCTCTTGGAGTGGCGCCTAGCCGCCTATCGTCACTGGTTGACGATGACCGAGCCCACCTGGGCCAATATCCAATACGAGCCGGTCGATTACCAGGCGATCTCCTACTACTCGGCACCCAAGTCGAAAGAGGATGGGCCAAAGAGTCTCGACGAGGTGGACCCCGAGATCATCAGAACCTACGAAAAGCTGGGAATCCCGCTGGAAGAGCAGAAGATGTTGGCGGGTGTCGCCGTCGACGCCGTCTTCGACAGCGTCTCGGTGGCGACCACCTTCAAGGAGAAGCTGGCCGAGGCCGGCGTCATCTTCAGCCCCATCTCGGAAGCGGTGCAGAACCACCCCGACCTGGTGCGCAAGTACCTCGGCTCGGTGGTGCCGTCGAGCGACAACTTCTTCGCCGCCTTGAACTCGGCGGTCTTCTCCGACGGCTCCTTTGTCTATGTGCCCAAGGGTGTGCGCTGTCCGATGGAGCTCTCGACCTACTTCCGGATCAACGCCCAGAACACCGGGCAGTTCGAACGCACCCTGATCATCGCCGACGAGGGTGCCTACGTCAGCTACCTCGAGGGCTGCACCGCCCCGATGCGGGACGAGAATCAGTTGCACGCGGCGGTGGTCGAGATCTACGCGCACGAGAACGCGCAGGTCAAGTACTCCACGGTGCAGAACTGGTACCCGGGCGATCCGGAAACCGGCAAGGGCGGGATCTACAACTTTGTGACCAAGCGGGGTCTGGCGGCCGGTCGGGCGGCAAAGATCTCCTGGACCCAGGTGGAGACCGGTTCCGCCATCACCTGGAAGTACCCGAGCGTCATTCTCAAGGGAGACGACTCAGTGGGTGAGTTCTACTCGGTGGCGCTGAGCAAGGCCTATCAGCAGGCCGACACCGGCACCAAGATGATCCACGTCGGCAAGAACACCACCTCTACCATCGTCTCCAAGGGGATCTCGGCCGGGTTTGGCCAGAATACCTATCGCGGAGCGGTGAAGATCCTCAAGGGCGCCGACAATGCCCGCAACTTCTCGCAGTGCGACTCGATGTTGATCGGCGACCAGTGCGGGGCTCACACCTTTCCTTACATCGATGTCCAGAACACCACCGCTCAGATGGAGCACGAGGCCTCGACCTCGAAGGTGGGCGAAGACCAGATCTTCTACTGCAACCAGCGGGGGATCGACACCGAGGATGCCCTGTCGATGATCGTCAACGGCTTCTGTAAGGAGATCTTCAACGAGCTGCCGATGGAATTCGCGGTCGAAGCTCGCAAGTTGCTGGAGATCAGTCTCGAAGGAAGCGTCGGCTAAGAACCAACAGGCGAACCGAAGCGGCCGGCCCGACCACGCTCCTTCGTCGCGCGGTGCCCGCCGGCCGATAGAAGATAAACAGAAAGAAAAGAAGAGAGAAACAATAGATGACCATGCTGGAAATCAAGAACCTTCACGCTTCGGCGGAGGGAATGGAAATTCTGAAGGGTGTCGATCTCGCGGTAGATCCCGGTGAGGTACACGCCATCATGGGACCCAACGGCTCGGGCAAATCGACTCTGGCCCAGGTGCTGGCGGGCAACGAGGCCTAACCGAGGGGCAGATTCTCTACAAAGGAGAGGACCTGCTGGAGCTGTCACCGGAAGACCGGGCCCGTGAGGGTCTGTTCATGGCCTTTCAATACCCGGTCGAGATCCCGGGCGTGAGCAACGTCTACTTTCTCAAAGCGGCGCTGAACGCCATCCGCACCCACCGCGGTCTCGACGAGATGGATGCGATGGACTTCCTCACCTATGTGCGCGAGAAGATGAAGCTGGTGAAGATGGACGAGGCGCTGCTCAACCGCCCGGTCAACGAAGGGTTCTCGGGTGGCGAGAAGAAGCGCAACGAGATCTTTCACATGGCGGTGCTCGACCCGGTGTTGGCGGTGCTGGACGAAACCGACTCCGGCCTCGACATCGACGCGCTGAAGATCGTCGCCGACGGTGTCAACACGCTACGCAACGAGGAGCGCGCGTTCCTGGTTATCACCCACTATCAGCGACTGCTCAACTACATCGTTCCCGACTTCGTGCACGTGTTGGTGGACGG
>SBFI01000266.1 GCA_006227875.1 Acidobacteriota bacterium | reverse complement strand
TCCACCTGCGGGAGGCCAGGCGCAGCCGGCGGGATCCAGCCCGCAGCGCAGGCCCGCGTCACCGATCTCCGAAGGAAAGCCGGACGCGGGCCGGAAGCGAAGCGGCTCTGCGGGCGCCGCCGGAAGCCTGAGCCGACCGCCATGGTGGATGGCCCGCGCGCACCCGGAGCGAGCGCCGGGAGACTCAACGGGGAGAAATAAGGGGCAGGCCGCTTCGGGCTGTCGGGTCGGCTCGGCTAGAGCTTGAGGACGAGCTTCACCATGTCGTACTGGGCGCCGTCGGGGTCGGTGCCGTAGCCGGCAATGGGAATCTTCTCGAATCCCAGATCGCTCAGCGTTTGAATCGCGTCCTCTTCGAGCTCGGCGATCGGCATACAGGTCAAGTGCCTGAGCCCGTGGTCGCGGGCGACCGAGATGAAGTTGTTGACCATGGTGGTACCCAGTCCCTGGCCGCGGTAATCGGGGTCGATGAGCCATTTGACCCGACCGACGAGGCGCAGCGGTCCCCGTGGTGGAGGGTGGCGTCGGCGACGATTCGGTTGCCGTTGACAGCCACGAGAGGGAATACCTTGGCATAGTCGATATTTCGTCCCCAGCTTTCGATCAGCTTTCGGTCTTCGATGTTGTCCCACGCAAAGCGGCGCACGTTCGGTGGCAATCGGGCGAAGAACCCGAAGAGATCGTCGACGTCGGCCTGGGTGAATGGTCGTATGAGAACACGCTTTCCATCGCGCATTACCGCTTCTTGGGGGAAACGATCAGGCATGAAGCTCCTCCCGAAGGTGAAAAGTCCGGCCACGAGGGCTAGGGGGTGTCGGCCGCATCCGGCGAGGGGAAGATTGTAGCAGGTTGAGAGGCACCAATTCGGGGCCGCCGGGGCCGATCCCGCTATTCCTTCTCGATGACGTTCAGACGGTCGATCTCGATGGTGCTCACCAGCTGCTCGGTGCCGTCGGGCCAGTAGACACGCAGCCTGTCGACCTGGTCGTTCTCCCCCAATCCAAACGTGATAGTGAGCTCCGACTGGGAGAGGTAGCTGCGGGTCGGCATCAGCTGGCGGCGTTGGGTGATACCACCGGCGACGAGCTCTACGCGGGCCCCGAGGGCATCCAGATTGGGCGGCTCGCCGACCAGCTTCAGCCTCACCCAGTGATGACCCAATTCGTTGTCGTTGCGCAGCAACAGGGGAGGCCGCGCGACCTGGGTTATGACCACATCCTGATCCCCGTCGCCGTCGATGTCGGCGACGGCGCTGCCGCGGCCGACGACGGGGGTGGCCAGATCGCCGGTGCTCTCCGTCGCCACCGGGATAAAGCCCTGTCGTTGCTCGGGTCCGGCGTTCCAGAACAGCTGCGAGGCCTGCTCGTAGGTTTGGCTCGGGTCGACGGTGTTGATCTCTCCCTCGAGGTGCCCGTTGGACTGGAGGAGGTCGATTCGACCGTCGAGGTCGTAGTCGAAAAACAGGACCCCGAAGCTCAGCATGGTGCGGGTCGGAGCACCAACCCCTTCGCCGATCGCCTCGTCGGAAAAGAGTGTCGGGTCGCCCTGGGAGATGTAGAGAGAGGTCATTTCGTTGGCGAAGTTGCCGATGGCGAAGCCAAGCTCGTCATCGTTGCGGTAGTAGCCGGCATCCACACCCATGGCCCCGGTGGCTTCACCGTTGCGGCCAAAGGCGATGCCCCAATAGGCCCCCGCCTCCTCGAAGGTGCCGTCTCCGAGGTTGTGAAACAGAAAGTTCTGGACGGTGTCGTTGGCCACCAGGATATCGATCCAGCCGTCGAGGTCGGCATCTATCGGCAGCACACCGAGGGCTTTGCCGACCGGCACACCGGTGGCCTCGTTGCGAACCTGTATGCCGCTCTCCGCCGAGACATCGGTAAAGGTGCCGTCGCCGTTGTTGCGGTAGAGGTAGGAAAAGGCCCCTTCGTAGTTGAAGGGAGGCCCATAGGCCCGGCCGACGCCGGTCAGGCGAAAATCGACTTCGAAGTCGATCTCCTTCGACCAGCGGACGTAGTTGCAGACAAATAGATCGAGGTCGCCATCGTTGTCGTAGTCGACAAAGGCGGCACCGGTGCTCCAAGCCTCCGGATCCCCGTTGACACCGACCAGCGGGTCGACGTCGACAAATCGTCCTTCGTCGTTGCGCATCAGCCGATTGCTGCCGACCGCGGTGACAAAGACGTCGACCCAGCCGTCACCGTCGTAGTCGCCGGTGGCCACGCCGGTGCCGTAGAGGGTGATGTCGAGCCCGGTCTGGCGACTCACATCGGCAAAGCGGCCATCGCCGAGGTTGCGGTAGAGGGCGCTGGTGGGTGGCGGCTTGACCGGATGGGAGTGCGGCCAGGAGGTCGAGTTGACCAGGAAGAGATCGGGGTGCTGATCGTTGTCGTAGTCGAAGAAAGCGACACCGCTGCCCATCGACTCGGGGAGCAGCTTGTCTCCCTCGGCACCGTTGAAGTGGGTGAACCGGACTCCGGCCGAGGTGGTGATCTCTGCAAAGGCAACCTCGGGGGCGGTGACCGCTCGCTCCACCTCCACCGGCGCCTCGGTCTCGATGGCGATCTCGGGAGCGGTCTCCTCGGGGCGCCCGGCCATGTAGATCACCAGCGCGATGACGGCCGCAAGGCCGATGATGACCGCCAACGACCAGCGGAAGGCACGGCCGATAATTCGGTCGTCGGTGGAGACTTCCTCTTCTTCTCTGCGATCCAGGTCCTGTAGGTCGTCGGGCATCTATCGTCTCTCAGGCTCGGTCGCCATCGCTTGGCTGCTCCGTATCCTTTTGCAGCTCGGGCGGCAGCTCGTAGGTCCCGGCTCGCCGCAGATCGTAGATGACGATGGCCTCAGCGGCGTGGTCGGCGGCCTCGTTCGCGGCCCGGTGAATGGTGATTGCCCGGTCACGGGCATTGTCGTCCGGTCTGTACTTCTGGTACTGGGCGAAGTGCTCGGCCGCCTTTTCACGAGCGCCAAGCTGTTTGTAGATGAGATCGAGGTTGTAGTGGGCGGTGACGTTCTCGGGATCGAGCTCGAGGACCCGGCGGAAGGTGGCCACCGCCTCGCGGAGAAACTTATGCCGCTGATCTTGGTGGGCCTCCCCCCTCTCCTGTTTCGCTCGTTCGTAGAGGGTCTGACCCAGCTCGTTGAGCAACCGGTAATCGCGGCTGAAATCGAAGCCCCGGCTGCGGGTCTCCAGATCGTCGAGGGCCACGATGCTCTCGAAGTTGTTGATGGCGTCGTCGAGATAGCCGTTCTGTTTGTTGACCAGGCCGGTGAACCAGGCCACCGACCAGCTCGGGGCAGGCGGATCAAAGCGACTCGCACGACCGAGGGCGGCGATGGCTTCGTCCTCAACCGTCCCCTGGGCGATGTAAACCCGGGCCAGGTTGAGGGGGCCGTCGGGCCGGCCGAGGGCCTCGACACGCAAAAAGGCCTCCTCAGCCTGGCGCAACTCGCCCTTGCTCTTACCACCCTTGCGCAGCAGCCCGATGCCGTAGTCGTTCCAGCGCTCCCATTCAGGGATGGCGGTGGGCTCGTTGCTCACCGAGGCAGCGCCTCCCATAACCGGAAAAGTCACCCGATCGGTGGCAAGGGTCATGATGGGCAGGTCGTTGACGAAATCTTGTCCGTAGACGAACTGCATATAGGTGGTGTCGAACTTGCGGAATTGCAGCTTGACCTCGACCGTCACCGACTCGGTCACGGTGGGGGGGAGGTCGAGCCGTAAATGAACCGTGTCCGCGGCTCCCGGTGGGATCTGGTGGTCGTAGAGCGAGACAAAGATGTCCTGAGCGTTGCGCCGGTCGATCCGATTCCCCTCTCGATCGAGAACATAGGCGTTGACAAAGTGGGACCAGGGATCGACCCGGCCATCGGCAGCCATACCGCCGCTGCGACCGATGACCCGGCCACCACTGGTGACGGTGACATCGAGCCAGACCTCATTCGAGTCGGAGGTGCCCTGGGTGAACTGATGCCCCATCTTTAGCGTCCGGATCACGGCCTCGATCAGGTAGGCCTCGCCCGGCACCAGTGCCGGTACCTCCGGGCGTAGCGGTGCGGTGAGCGGCCCGTCGATCGTTCCACCCTGCCGCAGGCCAAAGATGTCCACCCGCATGACGTCTTCGTTGAACTTGCGATGTTTGTCGATGACCCACTCGGGGAGACCGACGAGGTGGGGAACTCCGGTGTTGGCGCTCGGGAACTGATGGTCGTGGATCGTGCGCGAACCCGAATCGTCGAAGTGCTGGGCCGAGAACTGCTCCGACGGCACGAGCGGCATGTGACAGGCGTTGCAGTTGGGCTCGGCCTTCTCCGGGTAGTAGAAGCTCGACACCCCATGTCCGGAGACACCGCTCAGCAGAAACGAGTCGTAGTGATTCTGGCCTCGCAGCCACTTGTACTTGTTGAGCTCTTCCGGTAGGTGCACCTTGTGACAGCCGGCACAGAACTCGGTGGTCTTGTGGAACGGCTTGAGGAATTCCTTCTTGTGGAACTCGGGCTTGGCCTTCACCAGTTGACGGTTGACCCAGGCGAGGACCTCGTTCTCGCTGAAGGCGAAGGGGTAGTGGGTCGGCTCGGTGATGGTGAAGTCGGCGTTGCCGCGGACGCTGTTCAGATTGGTGATCGAGTGGCAGACCGTGCAGGTGATGCCGGCGTGGGCGGTCGGGTCGTTGACATCGTCGAAGGCGGGATCGTCGAATTTACCGCTGAAAAAGGGAACCGGGTCGTGGCAACCGGCACAGAACCTCGAGGCCTGGACGTCCCCGTCGCGTTCCAGGGCAACACGTCTGGTCTCCCGCACTGAGAAGAGATAGGGCGGGTTGTTGAACGAGCTGAAGCGGTGGGCGCTGACCTCCCAGAGCTTGTGACTATCCTCGTGGCACTCCTTGCAGTAGGCGTCATTCGCCAGCACACGCGCGGGGATGAAGTCGCCGCTCGCCGTCCGCGCGAGCGAAGGGAAGAAGTACTGCTCGCCGCTTTCGGGCCCGGCCACGTTCCAGCGGCGCGGATCCTGAGCCTGGATGACCAGCAGGATGCCGGCGAACACCGCGGCCGCGACCGCCCAACGGCGACCGACTCGCCAGTCGATCCGTCGACCCACCAACCGGTGGAGGACAAACAGCCAACCGGCAACCAGCGGGCAGATGACATGAGCCCAGTAGGCCACCGAGCGCAGAGTGGGGTCCTTGACCACGATGACCCCTTCGATGCGAGTCAGCACAATGCCGCTGGCGAGCATGGTCAGCGCCACGGTGTAGAGGGCGTAGCCGACCCATACGGCACGGCGATTCGGTCGGTTGTAGGCATTGCGGATGTGGAAGATGCCAAACAAGACCACCGGCAGGATGATGAGCAGACCGAGCGACAGATGGACCAAGAACATGACCAGGTAGAACCAGTTCTGGTAGGTCGTCCCGGTCAGCCACTCGAGAAAGGTGACCCCGCCCAGATATGTGGCGTTGACCGCCAGCAGGGCAAAGAGGCCAAAGACGAGGGCCAGGAGCTTCTCGAGACGCGGCCCTACGGCCGGTAAGTACTTGCTTCGACTAGGTTTAGTCGCGCTTGACGGCCGGTCTTGCGGGTCGGTCGAAGGGGACATTTCGTGTCGAACAGAGGCCTTGCCGGCAGCCATTTGCCGGCGGGGCCGTGAGTCTATCGTTTCTCGATGACTTTACCGTCGCGGCTTGCCAAAGCACTGAACCCAGAGAATGCGGTAGCCGTCGGTCTTCTTGCCGATGGCAACGCCAATGCCGACTTCGCGGTAATGATGGCTCAGGATATTTGCCCGATGACCTTTGCTCGCCATCCATCTGCGCATGACCTCAGCGGCCGATTCGGGACCGTTGGCCAGATTCTCGCCGGTCCTGCGGCCCCGATAACCCGCAGCCCTGGCCCGGTCCATGACCGTCGTTCCTTCGGGTGAATCGTGCCCGTAGAAATCTCGCGCCAACATATCTTCGGCGTAGTCCTGAGCCGTGCGGTTGAGCTGTGGCTGCAACCGCAGCAGAGGCACGCGGGCCTTGCGGCGCTCTGCGTTGACCATCTCGAGTAGCTCGGCGCGTATCGCGGTCAGATCTTCGAGGTCGGTGACGATGGGAGAGTAATAGTCGTCGAACGACAAGGCAGCGATCAGGTAATAGAGTGGGCTGCCGTCGACATCGACGATCCCGACACCGAGTTCACGGAATTCGCTGGCGAGCAGGGTCTCGAGGCTCTCGGGAGAGTCCCTGATCCAGCGCTCGAGAATGAGGTGGGGATCGCCGGCGGACTGCACCATCGCCTCGACAAATGTCTTGGCCTCGTATCCCGCGGCAGCGAGCACAGCCGCCGTTGCTTCGCCGCTGCGGCCCGGATCCTCCAGCTCTCCGGTTGCGATGAGCTTTTCGAGCAGGCTCTGAGTGGCGCCGCCGAGCACATTCGAAAGGCTGAGCGGTGGATTCCCCCTCTGCTCTCGGAGTGCGTTCAACGACTCGAGAAACGCCTCCGGCGCCCGGTTCCCATCGGCGGTGGAGATCCCGG
>SBFI01000392.1 GCA_006227875.1 Acidobacteriota bacterium | reverse complement strand
ACGATCCGCGGCGCACCAACGTCGGCACCTTTCTCCGCCACTGGTCGCTCGACGAGTTGCCCCAGCTGTGGAATGTGCTCCGCGGCGACATGTCGATCATCGGACCCCGACCCGAGCGGCCGGCATTCGTGCGCGAGTTCAAGCACAAGATCCCGCAGTACATGCTGCGTCACCGGGTCAAGTCGGGGATCACCGGCTGGGCACAGGTCCACGGCTGGCGGGGCAATACCTCGATCCGCAAGAGAATCCAGTACGACCTCTACTACATCGAGAATTGGTCACTAAAGCTCGATCTGAAAATACTCTGGATGACCTTCCGCCACGGACTGAGGCACAACGCCTACTAGCGATAACGGCTCGTCGGGCTAGGCGATCTTTCGCAACGCTCGCACCGCGTCGGTCAGCACCTCTTTGAGCTCGTCCCTCTCCTCCCGGGTCAGCTCTTCGCCGCCAAAGCTCTCACGCAGATAAAGCTCGACGACGCGCTGCGTCGGTCGCGAGGCTGTCGGCGCGCGCCTGGCCACCAGTTCGGCAAACTCGAGGGGTGGCATCGAGTCGGCGAGCTCCGAGTCCTTCTTCCTCGCTACTCTTTCGCGCAGCTTGCGGTAGGCACGGGCGCCGTTCAGATCCGGCCAGTGACTCCACAGCCACCAAACAGCCACCAGGCTCAGGAACAGGAAACCGATCCATTCGACACCCGCGGGAATGAGACGCGAGCCCGACTCCACCTTCTCGTCCTGGTCGGCCTCGACAGGCACCGACTCCCGCTCCTCTGGTCGCGGCTGCTCCTGCCTCGACCGGAGTCTCTCCCAGACCGTCTCCCAAAGTCTCTGAAAGGTGCCAAAGATGCTGACCTGGTCGGCAAAGCCGAATGTCAGCACATAGCGGTCCCAGCGAAAGATGACAAAGTCCCATGCCTGTTCGAACAGCAACCTCACACCCGAAGACTCGATCACCGGCCGGCCGTCGGGCGGAGTGGGATCGAACACCTGCCAACCCTCGTCCGGGAGATAGGCCTCCACCCAGGCGTGAGCATTCGACTGGCGGACGATGTAGTAGCCCTCGAACGGGTTGTACTCCGCGCCCAGATAGCCGGTGGCAAGTCGGGAGGGGATCCCCACCGAGCGCAGCATCAAAACCATGGAGGAGGCGAAGTACTCACAGTGCCCACGGCGAGTGCTGAACAGAAAGTCCTCCACCGGCGAGTCGCTGTCGAAGCCAAGAAGGTCGAGTGTGTAGTCGTAGTTCTGGAGGAGGTAGGTCTCGATCCGCTCCGCTTGCTCCGCAGTCGAGCCGCTACCCGCCACCTCCACCGCCAGCTCGGCAATCCGCTCAGTGACCCCGCTGCGCTCGCCGGCGCCACCGGTATCCGGATCCGGGGCCGGATACGGCAGGTTGCGGGTGCTTCCTTCGAGCAGGCCGACGCGGTAGTTGATCGTACCCGGCGGGTAGATGAGTGGCGATACGACTCCTGAATCGTCCATCGCCAGACCGATGGTCTGAAACTCCACCGCCCGCGCCTCGATCGGCATCACCAGGCTGTCGCCGGCGGCCAGATTCAACCAGATCTGCATCCAGTGCCGTATCTCCCCGGGCGCCAACCGAAAGTAGCCCTCCCGTCCCCGCTGCAGCTGAATCGAGTCCGGTCGCCCCCGTTGCCAGGCCTTTCCCGTAAACCGGCGAAAGGTACCTCCCTTGAGTCGCATCTCGTCGGTGACCGGAGGCTGCCGCTCGTAGGTCAAGCGCATGACCACCGCTCGGCTGGTGCGCACCCTGCCGATCGAGTCGAGGGTGATCTGGTCGAGAAAGGCGGCGCCCGAGGTCAGCCTGCCGCTGCCCATACCCGGTCCCACGACATACGGACGACCCAGACGGGGGAGCATGGTGAACAAAGGAATCGCCAGCAGCGCCGTGCCCAATGCTCCGGCAACCAGGAAACCCTTGAGCGGCAAACTGACCCGGTTGGGCTGACCGAGCCCATAGCTTCTCAAGACATGGAAACTGGCAAACCTTGCCAACAATTGGAGTGTCAGCACCAGGAACGCCATCAGATAGAGCAGCATCGTGGGGTGGACGCTGCTGGCCATGGAGGAGAGGAATACAAAGAAGATGAGCAGGAAGACGTGCCATTTGTCCCGCTCGCGGCGCATGCCAAAGAGCTTTACCACCAGCGTGAACATCGCCAGGTGAGCCAACGGCCGGAGCAGCCGGCCATGCCAGAAGACCGAGAAGTCGACGATCAGAAACGGCAGGTAGGCGATACCCAGAACGTTCATCGCCCAATTGGGCAGCGGCCGGGTATCACCCCGCTGCACGCGGAACATGAAGATCGCCACACTGATCCAGAACAACAGCAGGGAGGGCCAACCGATGACGTCGTTGAAGGGCAGCGGCAGCGGCACCAGTAGAGCCAGCTGACCAAGCAACAGACGCTTCTGCTGATCAAAGCTCACCAGCCCGACCTTCTCACCTGTCGTCGTAGCGAGACGACAGAAATGTCTGAAGATGCAAGGCTTGCGACTGAGGGCGACGAAGGCGTACTGTCAGTACGTTGAGGAGCCCGACGGGAGCGTAACTCAGCAGATTTAGGCATTTCCGGCGTCGTAGTAGATGACAGGTGAGAAGGTCGGGCTAAGGCTCGCTCTCCAGACTGAGACGCAGACGCGGAGCCGTCAGCTCGCTGCCCAGCAGCGGTGCCCGCTGTTTGGGGATGGCCTCCAGCAGAGCCAGGTGCTCGAGGATCCGCCGGCGATGGAGCCCACCCCGCCCAAACGGAACCAGCCCGCTACGGGTGATCAGCTCCACCTCGTAGTCGCTCTTCAGACAGTGATGGGCCGCTGTCGCCGCTCGGCTCACCAGTCGCTCGAAGCGAAGGCTGTCCTCGGGATCGGTCAATCTGCCGACGGCATTGTCGAGCTGGATCGAGAGTCGCCGGCCGCGGTCGGCCGCTCTCTCCATAAAGATCAGGTTGCCTGTGCGCGCCGTCTGCTTCCAGTGGATTCCCCGCCGGTCATCCCCCTCCCGAAAGCGACGGAGAGACAACAGATCGTAGCCGGCCCCGGCGTCTCTCGATGGCAGCTCTCCCTCTCCCCCCAGCCGCTCGACGCTGACCGAGCCGGTGGTGTCGACCTCCGGGTAGACCAGCAGCTCGAGATCGATCCGGTATCGAAGGCCCTTGCGAAAAAGACCCAGCGGGAAGATCGAGGAGAAGTGGAGATGGGGCAAATTGTGAATGCCACGCTGCTCGACCTGCATCTCGATCAGTCCCCGGTCGGTGCCCTGGGCAGGGATGTGCGGTATCAGTGTGGGCTTGCCTTCACCGACACCGGCTACTACCAGCAGCCGACGGGACATCAAGCGGCCGCGATTGTGGACCGCATAGCGAACCGAGAAGGGTTGTTTGGCGTAGATCTCGGCCGGCGGCTCGAAGTGGAGCTCCAATCGCCGCAGATTCTGTCGCGAGGCCACCCCCGAGACGACCAGCAGAGCGAGGAGAAACGCCTCCACCAAGTAGAGCGCATTGTTTCCCGTGTTGGCGGCGGGGACGGCGACCAGAATCGTCAGCACGATGTACCACAGACCCACCTTGGTGATGCGTATCCCCTCGGGCACCGTGCGCCGCGTGAGGAGCGAGTGCCCTTGCCGGCGCGCACTCCTCCCCTTCGCCGGCCAGGAGGCTAGAGCGGTGCGTACTCCAGCAAGACTGCTCAAAGGGGAACTGGTATGGAGTCGACGACCCGTTCGATGGCGGCCCGGGCGGCCTCGATGCTGCCACTGCCACCTTTGAGCACCACCCGGTGGGCGAGGACCGCTCCGGCAACGGTCTGGACATCATCAGGAATGGCAAACGGGCGCCCCTCGCACAGCGCCATGGCCTGGGCAGCGCGATAGAGGTTCTGGACACCGCGTGTCGAGACTCCGAGCAGATACTCGGAAGACTCGCGCGTGGCCTCGGCCAACGACAGGATGTAGTCGGCCAGTTTGTCGGCTACCTTGACCTGGGTCGCCCGGCGCTGCAGGTGGACGATCTCCTCCTGGCTCACCGCCGGCTCCATGTCGTCGAGCATGCCGTCGATACCCCCGGACAGCAGCAGCTCACGCTCTTTCTCGCGTGGCGGATAACCCAGTTGGAGCGACATCATGAAGCGATCGAGCTGTGACTCGGGCAGGGGAAAGGTGCCTACGTACTCGAGTGGATTCTGTGTTGCAAGAACGATAAACGGCGTCGGCAGTTGATAGCGCTTGCCATCGACCGACACCCGCCGCTCGCTCATAGCCTCCAACAGGGCCGATTGTGTTTTGGGGCTGGCCCGATTTATCTCATCCGCCAGCACCACGTTGGCGAAGATCGGACCGCGCACGTACTCGAAACGCTCTGTGGTGCGGCGGAAAATGGAGACACCGACGATATCCGACGGCAGGAGATCGCTGGTGAACTGGATACGCTGAAACGCGAGACCCAGAGACCTGGCCAGCGACTGAGCCAGGGTGGTCTTGCCCACTCCGGGCACATCCTCGATCAGGATGTGCCCCTTGCCCAGCAGGCAGACGACGGCCAGCCGGATGACGTCCCCTTTGCCCTTGACCACCCCACCCACCTGCTTCTCGAGGCGGTCGATGAGCTGCTTGGCGGCGGTCTCGGGTGTCTGCGAGACCGATGGCTTGATCACTGTTATGACGAGAACTCCTTGTAGTCACCATACTCCGACGCGGGTATCGGCTGTCGCACCTCGACAAAAAAGCCGTCCCCTTCGACATAGCCGATGTCCTCGAGCACGTGGGTGAATTGTGTCGGTGTCGCTTTGACGATGTTGGCGGTGTCGAACCAGACCCGCCAGTGACCCTTGTCGTTACCCTGGGCATCAACCATGGAGATGTCCACGGTCAGACCGGGCAACTTCTCCGGGCTGTCGTGTTGGATCAGGATATCCAGCAGCACCTTCTGCACCACCGGCACCGGCTCGAGCTCCTCCCGGATCTCTTCCTCGGTCACTTCTTCGATCACTTCGTCGGCCGGCTCCTCAGCGGAGATCTCGGTCTCCACAAACTCCTCTACACCACCTACCGGCTCCTCACGCACGATAAACCCGTTCAACCTCGCCTTGTAGAGGGATCGCGTCTGGGCGACCTTCTCCTCCGGGCTCTTTGGGCTGCAGGCCACGAGACCTCCAGCCAGGATCGAGACGACAAGCAGAAAACAACTCCACCGAACAAGATGTTGCACAGCAATCTCCTCTTGGTCGAAAACTCTTGATTGATCGTAACCCTTACTAGCTGAAGAGATTATAGCGAAGGATCGCCCACACGGCGGCAAAACCGTCCCTCCATCCGATCTTCTTTCCTTCGGCATAGGTTCGACCATAGTAGGAGATCGGGACCTCGAAGATCCTCACCTTCTTTTTGGCCACTTTGGCGGTCAGCTCGGGCTCGATGGTAAACCGCTTCGAGCGCAGCTCGATTCCCTCGAGCACCTCGCGGCGGAAGACCTTGTAGCAGGTCTCCATGTCCGAGAGATTGAGGTCGGTCAACATGTCGGAGAGCAGGGTCAGGAGCCGGTTGCCGACGTAGTGCCAGAAGAACAGGACCCTCTGCGGGCCGCCCTGGAACCGGGAGCCGTAGACCACATCCGCTTCGCCTTCCAGAATCGGTTGGATCAGCTTGGGATACTCTCGCGGGTGGTACTCCAGATCAGCGTCCTGGATGAGCACGATGTCGCCGCTGGAGGCCTCGAAAGCCGTCCGCACAGCTGCTCCCTTGCCCCGGTTCTCCGGGTGCTCGACATAGATGAACTCCAACTCGCCGCCCTCTATGAGTTGTTGGAGCACTTTGCGGGTACCGTCGGTCGAGCCGTCGTCGACCACTATGATCTCCAGCTCCACAACCTCTTGCACCGAGGCCGCGGCCACCCTTTGGATCACCTTTGCGACCGTCCCCTCCTCGTTGTAGACGGGGATCAGAACGGAGAGCTTCATGCCGCCGGCAGTATAGCCGAGGCATCAGTCCAGGCTCTGTGGCTCAG
>SBFI01000136.1 GCA_006227875.1 Acidobacteriota bacterium | reverse complement strand
CCGATCAAGCATCCGGACGACCTCGCCGGGCTGAAGATGCGGGTGCCGATGCAGGAGGTCTATGTCCAGACCGCTCTGGCCTTTAGCACCAACCCACAAGAGCTGCCCTACGTCGAGGTCTACCAGGCGCTCCAGACCGGGGTGGTGGACGGCCAGGACACGGCCCCGTCGAACATCTGGGACTTCAAGGTCCACGAGGTATCCAAGTTCCTGACCATCACCAACTACGCCACCGGACCCGATCCCCTGATGGTCAACCTGGAATGGTACGAGAGCCTACCCCCCGATCTGCAGGCGGTTTTCGACCAGGTGGCGGGGGAGACCATCGCGCTGAGTGACAAGCTCAACCGCGAGCAGGAGGAGGAGTTCATCGCCAAGCTGGCAGAGCAGCTGGAGGTCAACTACGTAACCGGTGCCGATCTGGAGCCGTTTCGTGAGGCCGTGAGGCCGGTCTATCAGTACTTTATCGACCAGGGCGACTTTACGGCCGCAGAGATCGAAAGAGCTCGCAAGGCTGCCCTCGGCGCCGACTGAGCTCGCCGTCTATCCCAGCTCTATAACAGACATGAAGAGGCTCGAGACCATCCTCACTCGTGTCCTCGAAGGGGTGATGATGGTCAGCTTTCTGACCATCTTTATCCTCGTGGTGACGCTGGTCGTTCTGCGTTATGTGTTCAACTCGTCGATCACCGGCGCCAACGAGATCATCACGCTTCTCTTTGTCTACACCACGGCGATCGGCGGGGCGGTCGCCGTCGGCAAACGTGAGCACATCGCCATCACGGCGGTCGCCGAGAGGCTGCCGACTACTCTGCGCAAGCTGGCGGACGCTGCCGGCTTGCTGCTGATCGCGCTGATCAATGGCGTCATGCTCTGGTACAGCCTGGGCTGGATCGACACCACCGGCGGTTTCTTGATGCCGAGCACGGGGCTGCCCCGCGTCGTCGCCCAGTTCGCCATCCCCTTGGGCTGCGGTCTGGCGGTCCTCTATTGCGGATTGAGACTGTTCTTCGCTCTCACCGGTGAAGAAGAGCTCGGGCAGTCATGGATGCGAGAGGAGTAGTGGCGGGATAGACCACCATGATTCTGCTGTTGGTGAGTCTGGTCCTGTTCCTGCTGATGGGCGTTCCCGTCGCCTACTCACTCGGACTCTCCGCTCTCGTCTACTTTCTATTCTTCCAACCCGAGCTCATCGGGGTTCTGCCGCAACGGTTGTTCGCCGGTATGAATTCCTACGCGCTCATCGCCCTGCCGCTATTCATCCTCATGGGTCAGGTGATGAACAAGAGCGGTATCACCGAGCGTCTCATCAACTACAGCCTGATCTTTGTCGGTCGCTTCCGTGGCGGTCTCGGCATGGTCAACGTCGCGGCCAGCATGCTCTTTGGCGGTATCTCCGGATCGTCGGCCTCGGACACGGCATCGATCGGCTCGATCCTCATCCCCGAGATGGAGAAGCGGGGGTATCCCAAAGACTTCGCGGCCGGGATCACGGTCGCCTCGTCCACCATGGGGATGATCATCCCCCCCAGTATTCCGATGGTCATCTATGCCGTCATGGCGCAGGAATCGGTGGGGCGTCTCTTCCTGGGTGGGCTGATCCCTGGGGTGATGGTGGGTGTGTTGCAGCTTGTCTTCACCTATTGGATATCCCAGCGGCGCCGGTATCCCAGAGAAGAGGCGCGGGTGACCCCGGGTGCGGCGTTTGCGGAGTCCCTGCGGGCCTCCTATGTCCTGATCATGCCGGTCTTCGTGGTCGGCACGGTGGTGATGGGAATCGCGACCGCGACCGAATCGGCC
The DNA here is from genome assembly GCA_006227875.1 of Acidobacteriota bacterium. GTDB lineage: Bacteria > Acidobacteriota > Thermoanaerobaculia > Multivoradales > JAHEKO01 > M0029. The sequence goes on along the minus strand of SBFI01000136.1, from coordinate 4,465 downwards.
GGTCTCGGGGTCTTGTACGCCATCTGTGTCGGCTTTCTGGTCACCCGTCATCTAAAGCCCGGTGAGCTCCTCCAGGCGTTCCGGTCGTCGATCCTGACCAGTGCCAAGATCATGATGATCATCGCTCTGTCCCAGGTCTTTATCTGGGTGCTGGCCCTCGAGCATGTGCCGGAGGCGGTGGCGAGCCTGGTCGTGGGTCTGGAGCTCTCGCCGGTGGCGATGATGCTGTTGATCGCGGGTATCGTGCTGCTCGCCGGCACCTTTATCGATGTCAGCCCGGCCATCCTGTTGCTCACACCGGTCTTCCTACCGGCGGTCGTTCAGGCCGGAGTCTCCCCCGTGCTCTTTGGCGTCATTCTGGTATCCGGCCTGGCCGTGGGTGCTTGTACCCCACCGGTAGGGAACTGTCTGAATGTCTGCTCGGCGGTGTCGGGCCTGCGTATCGGCTCGATCTTCCGTGGCGCCGCACTCTTTCTCGGCGCCAACGTCATCGTGCTGGTCCTGATAACGCTCTTTCCACAGCTGGTTCTGTGGATCCCCGATGCACTGATGGACTGAGCTCGTACTCAATCGTCCGGGAAGGGGACTTCGTAGTAGCCCTTACCCTGGTCGTAATTCTCCTGTCTGAATCGCTCCTCCTCGCTCACCTTCGACGGCCAGGATTGCACTCCGTTGACCAGCTCGCTCGCCTGGAGCTCGAACGGCTCCCAGACGCTCCGTCCGTGGATATCGATCAAGCGATACATCAGACGAGGTGTCGGGTAGAAGAGAAAGTCGACCACGCCGACGTTGCTGCCCTGGAAATAGACCTTGCGGATACGCTTCTCGGGTCGACGCTCGAGCCAGCTGTCGGGTGTCGCCTGCGCCAGCGGTGAGCTGACCAGGTCGTAGAAATCGTAGCCACCCTCGTCCGACCAGGGAATGGCATTGAGCTCGCCCACGTGACTGTCCCCGGACAGAAGGATCACACCCGTGATCTCGTTGTCGCGGATGAAATTGAAGATCTTGTTCCTTTCATGGATAAACGATGCCCATGAATCACCGCCTTCGCCTTTGGCCTTGCTCCATCCGCCTCCCGCCACCAGGACCTTGAAAACAGCCGTGCTCGCCGCGAGCTCCGACTCGAGCCAAGCCAACTGGTCTCTCCCCAGCATGGTCTTCTCGGGTGTATCGGGATCGTTGTCTGAATCGCGGTGGTAGCGGCCATCCAGAAAAAAGAAATCCACTCGACCGTAGCTGTAACGGAAGAAGATGCCCGGTGTGCCCGGTAGGCCATAGGCCGGGTTGGCCCAATACTGCTTGAAAATGGCCAGGGCCTCTTCTTTGATCGGATTCCCCTTGTCCTGGTTGTTCAACCCATAGTCGTGGTCGTCCCAGATGGCCAGGTTCGGCACGCTGCGCAGCAGAGGTTGCAGACCGGGGACATCGCGCTGACGGCGATAGTCCTCCTGCAGAACGTGGGGGTAGAGCGAGTCGCCGTAGATGTTGTCCCCGATCCAGAAGAAGAGTGTGGGCTCCAGGGCGGAAACCACCGGCCAGAGAGGCTGAACCGGGTCCTCCTGGACTCGTGGGCAGGAGCCGAAGGCGATCCGAAAGTCGTGATCGGTACCGGGTATCGGTGCCGTCTTTACCCTGAATGGGGGAAAGCCTTTTAGATAGCGGTCGGGCTCACCGGCTACTTTCACCCGATAGAAATACTCCGTATCCGGCTCGAGGCCCGTGAGCTTCACGACTACGGTGAAGTCGTTGGCTTTCCTTGCCACGACCGGCTCGCTCTCTTGAAAGGACTGCAGGTCGAAGGTGGTTCCATACTCGATCTCGACCCGATACTCGCCGGTGGCTCGCGCCCAGATGTGGATCTCGTGGGCGCTCACCGCCCCTATCATCGGCCCCTGCATAAGCCGGGGATAACCCGTTTCGCTGACCTCCGCCGGTAGGGCAGGGGAGCTGACCAGGGAAGCGAGGCAAAAAAGCGAGAGGAGCACAGCAGGTCTGCTTGCCGTCGACTGTAGGTTCATGGTTCCCTCCTCGGTGATTGCGCCGGGTGACAGCGGCCCGTAGCCGCGTGGTTTGGTCAGTGACGATGCGCCTCGGGTTGATAATCGGGAAGCTTTTTGTCGGCAAAGATCGGGTTGAAGCGGGCAAAGCGTTGAAGCCCGTCGACCAGCGGTACCCGGGGCCACTCCTCGCCGATCAGGGGGCGGGCGTAACGGACAAAGTCGTCGGTGACGTCGGTGCGTTCAGGGGTGATCCAGGAGGCGGGAAAGGCCCGCTCAGAGTTGGCCACCAACTCCAGGAGGACCTTGTCGTAACGCACCCGATAGTCGCTGTCGGCTTGACGCAGAATGGTCGCCATAAAGCCCGAGCCCTCGTCCAGCGATATCTCGACGGCCTTCCGCCCCAGTTGGTAGGCCTCTTCGAGATCGACCGTCGAGGCGTGGATGATGCTCGCGCGCTGGTCGGTCCCCGGCACGTTCCCCCGCGCTGCACCGCGTGCCGCCAAGCCCACTCGGTTCAGATAGTTGACCACGATCTGTCCGGCCGTCATCTGGCTGGAGGAGAAGGTGGTGTGGCCAAAGGCATCGGTGCGCTCGCCGATCTCGCCAACGTCGAAGCCCTCGCTGACCACCACCAGCGCCCGTCCACGGCTCGCCAGCAGGTCGTTGACGCTGTCGGCCAGTTCTTTCAGGCCGAGACCTGCCTCGCGCATGAAGATCAGGAGCGGCATCTCTCGGCCGGGATCCGCCAGACGAGCCGCGGCGGGGATGAAGCCGATCTTGCGACCCATCGCCTGCATCACCAACACCGGGTCGGAGGGGCTGGAGCCTCTGTTCTCCTCGTTGGCGTTCTGGACGTTGAGCGCCCAATAGCGAGCCACGCTGCCATAGCCCGGTGTGTGGTCGATGAGCTCGAACTCGCTGTCGCCGACATCGTTGTCGATTGTCTTGGGCACGCCGACAGAAACCAGCTTCAGACCCCTCTCAGCAGCCAGCTGGGCCACCTTGTGGGCCGTATCCATCGAGTCGTTGCCACCGATGTAAAAGAAGTAGCCCACATCGTGGGTCTTGAAGACCTCGATGATGCGCTCGAAGTCCTCCTGCTGATCCGACTTGAGCTTGTACCGGCAGGTACCGATGGCCCCGGCGGCCGGTGTCGATCGCAGCAGGGCGATCTCTTCCGGCTCCTGCGCCGAGAGATCCAGGAGCTTCTCGCGAAGCACACCTTCGATACCGTGGTAACCGGCGAAGACGGTCTCGAAACGGTCGGGGTGCTCTCGACAGGCCTCGACGACGCCACGCAGCGAGTCGTTGATCACCGGTGTCGGGCCACCCGACTGGGCGACGACCACGTTTCTGGGTCGGGTCATATCAACTAACTGTCGTACGAGCCCGAGGTAACTTTCCCTCCACGCCCGGTCCAGTTGGTGTGGAAGAACTCACCCCGTGGCTTGTCCAGCCGCTCATAGGTGTGCGCGCCAAAATAGTCGCGCTGCGCCTGTAGCAGATTGGCAGGTAGCCGTTGCTGTCGATAGCCGTCGTAGAAGGCCAGGGCGCTCGACATGGCCGGCACCGGGACCCCCATCTCGACCGCGCGCGCGACCACTCGTCGCCACGCACCCTGCGCCGCTTCGACCTGCTCCTTGAAGTATGGGTCGAGCAGGAGATTGCCCAACGCCGGGTCGCGATCGAATGCCTCCTTGATCTTCCCCAGAAAGACCGATCGGATGATGCAGCCACCCCGCCACATCAGGGCGATGCCGCCGTAGTTCAGGTTCCATCCGTACTCCTTGGCCGCCGCCTGCATGAGCATGTAGCCCTGGGTGTAGGAGACGATCTTCGAGGCATAGAGCGCTTCGCTGAGATCATCGACAAAGCCGGCCTTTTCTTCATCGGGAAAGGGCTTCGGCTCGGGTCCGCTCAGCAGCGCGGACGCTGCCACCCGCTCCTCCTTTAGAGCCGAGAGAAATCGAGCAAACACGGCTTCGCCGATGAGCGTCAGAGGTATGCCGGTATCCAGAGCCGAGATGACGGTCCACTTGCCCGTTCCCTTCTGCCCGGCGCTGTCGAGAATCTGTTCGACCAGGGGCTCCCCGGTTTCGTCACGATAGCCCAGGATGTCGCGGGTGATCTCGATCAGATAGGAGTTCGAGCTTCCCTTCGTTCCACTCGGCGAAGATCTCGTGCATCCGGTCGTGGTCGAGCCCCAGTCCCTCTTTCATCAGCTGGTAGGACTCGCAGATCAGCTGCATGTCGCCGTACTCGATGCCGTTATGAGTCATCTTTACAAAGTGTCCGGCACCGTTCTCACCCACCCAATCGCAACAGGGCGAGCCATCCTCCACCTTGGCGGCGACGGCCTGAAAGATATCTTTGACGTGGGGCCAGGCGGCCGGCGATCCACCCGGCATGATCGAAGGACCCCGCCGAGCCCCCTCCTCACCCCCCGACACCCCGGTGCCGATGTA
>SBFI01000258.1 GCA_006227875.1 Acidobacteriota bacterium | reverse complement strand
AGATTGGTCGTCTGTGGTCTGCTGGGAGCACCGGTCTACAACCTCTCCCTCTACTACGGCCAGCAGCATGGCGTACCGCCATCCGTGGCCTCTCTGACCACGGCTCTTCTCCCGCTGTTTGTCATGTTGCTGGCGGCGGCGGTGCTTGGCGAGCAACTGACCGCCCGCAAGATCACGGCTTTTCTGGTGGCGCTGGTCGGCCTGGTCATCATCGCCCTATCGAAAGGCGACCCGCAATCGGCGGCCGACTACGGCGTGATTCTCACCGTCACCGCCATAGCGCCCCTCTCGTGGGCCGTCTACTCCATCCTCAGCAAACCGATCATGGGGGCGGCCTCGCCGCTGGTTTGGACCTACATGACCATTGCCGTGGGCAGCATCCCGCTGCTGGCAATCGCACCGTGGACGGGCGGGCCCGAGATGATGACCCTGCCGGCCGACGGCTGGGTGGCGGTGCTCTATCTGTCGGTGCTGTGCACCCTGATCGGCTACGCGGTCTGGACCTGGCTGCTGAGGCACCTCGAGGCTTCGACGGTCGGGTTTACGGTCTTCTTCAACCCGCCGCTGACGACGGTCTCGAAGCTCGTCCTTTCGCTGCTCTTCCCGGCGGTCTTTGTCTGGCAGCTGAATCCGCTCGAGTTGCTGGGCGGCGGCCTTTCCCTGGCCGGGCTGGCCTTGGCGCTCTGGCCGCAACGGTAGCGGCTGCTTCGAGGCGGAGAGGGTCAGGGCTTGATGGTCGACCAGGAGGAGGTGTCGCCGGTCTCGAAGCCGTCGATGAAGATCAAGGGTGAAGGGGGATCCGCGAGTTGCATCAGCTCGAGTAGCTCACCCGCGTCGAGCGCCGTGTTGTAGATAAAGACATCGTCGAGCAAGCCATCGAAGGGACGCCCGCCCTGGGGTTGATCACCCAGAGCGGCGGGGACACCGGCATTGGCATCGACCGAACCGCTCTTGCCCACCGCAGCGATCTCCACCCCATTCTTGAACAGACGGAGCACCGAGCCGTCATAGGTCGCCGCGACGTGGTACCAGATGCCGGTCGTGAGCTCGCCGGCCGAGCTGATCAGGGTGGTGGTCGCCCCTCCCGCCTTGAGCCGCACCCGCAAGGCACCACCATCATAGGTACTCAGCATCCAGTAGTGATCGGTCTCGGTGACACCCGTCGCCTTGGAGACCAGGCGGGCGTCATCGAGGTCGAAGTCGTCGGCCCGGAGCCAGAGCGCGACGGTCAGACCGTCACCGCCGGTGACATCCATGTTGCCGAGGTCGACCCGGTCGTCGCTGCCGTCGAGCTCCAGAGCCCCGCCGTTACGACCACCAACGGGCCGCCAGATTGGGCCGTTGACCAGGGTTCCGTGATGGCCATCGATCGAGTCGGCAGCCGTAGTCCCGGTGGTCTCGTCCAGCCGCCAGCGCGAGATGGCGGAACCCGAGCTGGGGAGCTCGACAAAGAGAAAAGGAACGGAGTCGTAGGCGACGTTTGCGGATAGATCCTCCACACCATCAACCGTCAGCAGGTATCCCGCCCCGGAGACGAGTAGACCGGTGTCGAGCGTCACCGTCTTCTGGTCGCCACCGAGGACGGCACCGGAGACCACGACGCCGCGGCTGATGGTGTAGTTGCCCGGTACTTGCGAGGTCGATGGGTCGACGGCTTCGTCGAAGACCACGACCACCCGATTCGGGTCGCCCTCCGCCGAGACAGATTCGATCTCCGGCGGCGTGACATCCGGCACCACCAGGAAATCGGCCGAGGCTATACCGCTGGGTGTCGACCCGGTCTTGAAGGCTCGCGCCTTCACCGTGCCGTCGAAACCGGGGTCGAGTGAGAAGGGATCGCTGTAGGGGGTGGAAGAGGTTGTCGGATCCTTTCCATCCAGGGTGTAGTAGAGACTGGCGCCGGCGGTGGCGGTGGCCAAGGTCACCTCCACACTGCCCTCGAAGGTGCCACCCGGAGGATCGATCCTCGGTGTGGCCACCCCCTGCTGGCCGCTGGCGGCGTCGTTGCGCCAGAGATGGAGGTATTGGGGCGCGTCCCAGGCGATGCTCACCAGATCCAGATCACCGTCGCGGTCCAGATCGAGCGGCTTGGCGCCGAAGTGACTCTCCTTGCCGGAGCCGACACCGTGAGAGGTGAAACCTCCGGCCCCGTCGTTCTCCCAAACGACGACGGCCAGCGAGCCCTTGTGCTCACCGGTGACTACGTCGAGATCGCCGTCGTTGTCGACATCCGCCACTCGCATGCTGTTGGTGGAGCCCTGGGTGGCGATCTGCGAGACCGACCAGCTCGTGCTCGTCGGATCGGCGGGCTGCTCGAGCCAATGGGTTTCGGCTCCGCTCGTCTGCCCGTTCTCCTCGCTCACCACCACATCCAACCGGCCGTCGCCGTCGATGTCCCCCACCTCGACCCGGTCGTGAAAGGTGATACTGGAGATAGTGGCGATCTGGTAGCCCTGCCAGTCGGCGCTGCCGTCACCTGGATTCTTGAACCACCGCACCTCGCCGCTCGCCCCGTTGGTCCCCACCAGATCGAGCAGACCGTCACGATCGATGTCGCCCACCGCGATCTCCTCGTCGGCGGTCGCTGAGGACGGAATCACCCGCACCCGGGGCCAGTTGCCGGCGGCGGGGTCGGCCGGTACCTCGAAGACGTAGCAGGGATCGATGTTGATGATGATCTCGTCGCGGCCGCCCGGGATCAGATCGGCCGCCCGATAGCCCTGGGCGCTGATCCCGTGGTTGGAGGTGCCGACATCACCGATCAGGGTCACATCCCAACCCCCGGCGGTGCCGGTGTTGCGCTCCAGCCAGTAGACGTTGCCACCGCTGCCGCTCATGGCGATGAGGTCCAGATCGAGGTCGCCGTCGACGTTGGTGGTCAGCAGCGCGTCCAGATCGGCGCCGCCCCCCTGGGGAAAGGCGCGCTGGACCCAGGCGCCGGTCAGGTCACCCCCCGGATTCTCGTACCAGTGACGGCCGGAGATGATGTCGGTCGAGCCGGTGCGGTCGACATCCGCAAAGGTCAGGCCAAACACCCGCTCGTGGCTGGCCGTGACCTGAATGTAGGTCCAGTCGTCGAGGCTCAGTCGCGGATCGGCCTGATTCAGCCAGACGGTGGCGGCCGGTTGCTGGCCGGTATAGCCGGCGCCAAAGACGTCATAGTCACCGTCGCGGCCCAGGTCGGCAACCTGTGCGTTGTGGAGTGACGCCGTCGAATCGTCCACCACCTGCTTGGTCCAGCTCGTACCTCCTCCATCGGTGTTCTCGTAGACCCGCAGCTCGCCCTCACCCATCGAGGCCGCCACCACATCCAGATCTCCGTCCCGATCGATGTCCGCCGCCCACAGCGTGTGCACCGAGTCGGCGCTCGCATCGATAGTCGTCTTCGCCCATGCCCCCCCACGCGGAGTCGTAGACGACCAAAAGGCAATCTCTCCGGAGCCCTCCGAGTTGGAGAAGAGAACCTCTTGGTTCCCATCGTTGTCGAGGTCGGCCACAAAGGCCTTGAAGTCGTCCGGTGCCGCACCAATCGCGTGCTCATTCCAGTTTCCGGCGGTGCGTGCCGCCGCTCCTCCCGGGTTCTCCAGCCAGGCTCCCTTGACGACGATGTCGGCGTCGCCGTCACCATCGACGTCGTCACTCCACATGCCCTCGCTACCGGCACTCACCCCGTCGATGCTGAGACGGGTCCAGGTGTCGGCCGCGGTCTGGAAGAAGATCTTGACCGGGCGGGTCGAACCGGCGGCGCGTGCCGCGACGTCCATACGTCCGTCCCGGTCGTAGTCGAAGACCGCGAGATCCTTGCACCAGGATTCGGTTTGGCCGATCTCGTGCTCGCTCCACTGCGCGCCGTCGAGCGCCGCCGAGCCGCCGGGGTTCTCGTACCACAAGAGGTTGGCCGGCGAGATGGTGGCGTCGGGTACGACGATGTCGTTGTCGCCGTCTCGATCGATATCGGCAATGACACCGTAGTTGGAGTATTCCTGGCTCGATGTCGCGATGACCGTCTTCTGCCAGTCGGGATAGCGGAACCAGGCCAGGGGCTCCGGGGCACCCAGACCGGCGATCGCGACATCGGGCAAGCCATCGCCGTTGAGATCTCCCATCATCTTGGCGTCGCCGGAGATGCCCTGAGGGATAAGGACACGGTTGAAGATGATCTCGGCGCCCCGGGCGAGAGAAGAACCGGTCACGATAAGAACCAGGGTCGCGAGAATCACCCTACTCCCCGTTGGAGCGGGGTCTAGGTGACGCACAGATCGGGCGGTAGTCATCATGACCAGGCAGCCGAAAAGAGGGTTGAAAGCGGCCAGCGCCGCGGTCCCCTCCCGACGGCATCAAAGTAGCAGACGGTATTTGCCTGCGCAGTGAAATCGGCGGGCAAGAAGACGGGCGATTTGTCTGGCTTTCGGCCGGCACGGAGGCCGGCCGCTTCATTTATTCGGGATCCACCTTGTGTAGGAAGGCATCCATCTTGCCGGCGCCCCGGGTCGTGGTGTGACCGGTGACGATGCAGCCACCATCTGCGGTCCCGACCACGGTGTAGGCGAGGCTATCGCCGACGCTGCCGTAGAAGAGATGCTCCTTCCACTCTGGCTGGCCATCGGCCTTTACCTTTATCAGCAGCGCCCCACCCTCGCGCTTGGCCGGTAGAAAGGTAAAACCCACCAGAAAGTACCCTCCGTCGGTCGCTCGCGCACCGGTGATCGTGCGGTTGACTCCCTCCCCCGGCAGAATCCGGGTCCACCTCGGCTCCGGGGCGGTGCCGAGCTCGATGAGATAGGGATCGTCGGCACCGACACCAAAGCTCGCCGTGTACCCGACCACCAGATAGCCGTCCCCGTCTGCGGTCGGGGCGATCGCGTGGCCGACATCCGAGGCTTCGCCGCCGTAAGTCTCGGACCACTGGAGCCCGCCACTTGGATCGGTCTTGATGACATAGGCATCGCGGTCGCCGGCCCCCTGGCTGTAAGTCTGGCCGGCGATCAGGAAACCGCCGTCAGCGGTCTGGACGACCGAGAATCCGCGATCGCCCTTCAGACCGCCAAAGGTCTTTGACCACTCCTCCTCGCCACTCTCACCCAGCTTGAGGAGGTAGACATCCTCCTCGCCTCGGCCAAAGCTCTTGGTCTCGCCGGCGAGGACAAATCCGCCGTCGGCCGTTGGTTGTAGGGCCCAGCAGCGATCGTCCTTCTCGCCGCCGTAGGTCTTCTGCCATTGGAGCTCGCCGGCGGAGTTGGTCCGCAACAGCAGACAGTCGAATCCACCGGCGCCGTAGCTCTTGGTAAAGCCACCGACCAGGAAGCCACCGCCCGCGCTCTCGTGAACCGCCCACCCGGCGTCCTCTTCACCGCCACCGTAGCTTCTCTCCCAGACAACCTCGCCCTGGGCATCGGTGCGTACCAGATAGACGTCCTCACCACCGTCGCCAAAGCTGCTGCTCAGCCCGACCATGACATACCCCCCATCGGCCGTCAGTGCGACGGACACCCCCCGATCCACCTCCGCCCCGCCATAGGTCTTGGTGAAAGAGGACGCTGACAAAGGAATCGATACCAGCAGAAGAGATACCGGAAAAGGAAATAATCGCATGACCGACCTCCAGGCCAGAATCCACACCCTACCCCAACATTTACGAGCCCACCCCATCGGGTGTTTTCCGAAGCCTCGATCCATGCTATGGAGGTTGGGAGAGTTTCGCCAAACTGTCCCGGACGGGGCCACGAGACAGGCTCGGAGGACGCCATGGGTCACCTAGGTCATCTCAGATCCGAATATCAGGACCTGATTCACCGGCTGGATGCCGGTGTGATCGGAATGCCGGAGCCCGCCAGCGAAGAAGCAGAGCTGGGACGCCGCAAGATCCTGGAGATCTTGTTTAGTCCCGAGGACGCGGCTCTGGCCGCCAAGATGCCGGTGAGACCGGCCAAGCTCGAGGTCGTGGCGAAGCGGGTGGGAATAACAGCCGAGGAGCTCGAGCCCAGGCTGGATGCGCTCTGTGACCGTGGAATCGTGATGGACCTGGTTCACCCCAGGACGGGTGA
>SBFI01000440.1 GCA_006227875.1 Acidobacteriota bacterium | reverse complement strand
GTCTGTTCAGGGACCAGCAAAGTGATGTGTAGGACCTGTCTCGGCACAGGGTTGGTCCAAGAGACTCTGACTCAAGATTCTTGACACTCGAGCGGTGTGCGCTCGAAGCGGAAGCTCTGCAGGCTCCTTGTCGAGTCGCTGCCGGCTGGCTTGCCGGCGACGGTACCCGTCAATGTCCCAACAGGGGCCTAGGGATGCCCCCTCTCCGACACTCCTCGTTGTCACCGGTCGGGCGAGGTGTGCAACGGAACGTCTTCACTTCCTTTTGCTCGGCACCATATCGGATATCCCAGAAGATCTTTCCTCGCAGATCGCTGGCCAGGGTGACCGTGTACTCGATACCGTCGACCGGCGTCACACCAAAGGAGATCTCCTCCACACACTCGCTTCGGGAATCGAATGTGGTAGCGACCAGATAGGTTTCCGGCCCCAGTAGATCACGACGCAAGACCCAAGGAACTTCGCCCTCCAACAACCCTCCCGCCTCGGCCCACTGAAGGTTGTGGGTTGTGGAGTCGACGTTGCCTGCTACCGGCAGTCGTTGCTCCGCACCACAGCCGAGAACCATGGCCGCAACCACGGCGACTGCAACCCACGACTCCAGCAGTCGAATCGTCATCTGAGCCTTCTCCTATCTACGACTACGCTGATCTCAGCCGGAGCATTCCCATGGCCAACGAGCGGGCGAGGACGTCCGAATCGACCTATATAGGATATGTCCGTGCAACGATCTCGAAGGTCACACCTGATTGCCGTCATACAGGCCCTGTTCGTGACCTTCCTCTGGTCCACGTCGTGGGTCCTGATCAAGGTGGGCTTGAAGGAGATTCCGGCGCTCAGCTTTGCCGGGCTTCGCTACACGCTGGCGTTCCTGGTTCTTGCGCCGACTCTCCTGGCGCGGCCGGAGCTGAGAGCTGCGCTCGGGGCGCTGACCCGTTCGGATTGGCTGCGGCTCTCCCTGCTCGGCGTCGTCTTCTACGCGCTCACGCAGGGCGGGCTGTTCGTGGCTCTCGCCTTTCTGCCCGCGGTGATGCTCAGTCTGATCCTCAGCTTCTCACCTGCGGCGGTCGCCCTGCTCGGAATCCCGTTTCTGGGCGAGCGGCTGGCACGGGTGCAGTGGGCCGGGGTGGCGCTCTTCCTGGTCGGTGCGTTGATCTACTTCCTACCGGTGTCCGCGCCGCTCAGTGCCGTCGGTCTTGTGGTTGCCGTCGTCGTGATGCTCGCCAACTCCTGCGCGGCGATTCTGGGCCGCTCGGTCAACCGGCATGGCAGGTTCCATCCTCTGCTCGTCACCGTGGTGAGCATGGGAGTCGGATCGGTGCTGCTGCTCGTCACGGGGCTGATGGTGGAGGGCGTGCCACGGCTGGACGCCTCCGGATGGGGCATCGTCCTCTGGCTGGCCGTCGTCAACACGGCGCTTGCCTTCACTCTCTGGAATCACACTCTGCGCCGTCTCACCGCCATCGAGTCGAGCCTCATCAACAACACCATGTTGGTACAGATCGCGATCCTCGCCTGGCTCTTTCTCGGCGAGCCGATCGGTATGCGGGAGGCCCTCGGACTCCTCCTGGCACTGCTGGGTGTGCTCCTCGTTCAGCTACCCGCGGTCCGCTCCGGCGAAAATTGATTGGGCTTGATGGAGCCGACGAGCGGACTCGCTCCAGTGTGGGAGGGGGTACGGGGACGGCGACCGGAGGAGGGGATCGGCAGCCTAGCAATTGGCTTCGTAATGTCGAACCTGCCTTGACACGCGACCCGTTACAGGTTACAGTGGATGGGTGATCCTCGGCTTCAGACACCGCGGTTTGAAGAGGTTCTTCGAAGCCGGCGACACCAGGGGCCTGAATCCAAACCATGTGGCGAAGATCCGGCGGATTCTCGCTCGGCTCCACGCCGCAACCGGCATTCGGGATCTCGATGCACCCGGGCTTCGGCTCCATCCGCTCAAGGGTGGCAGGAAAGGACAGTGGGCTTTGGACGTCGATCGGACTTGGCGGATCACCTTCACGTTCGATGGGCGTGACTGCGACGAAGTTAACTACGAGGACTACCACTAACGAGGAATGAAAAGATGATGCACGATCCTCCTCATCCAGGCGAGATTCTTCGAGCAGACTATCTCGAGCCCCTCGAGTTGACCGTGACCGAGGCGGCAAGAGCCCTTGGTGTTACGCGGAAGACGCTATCGGCCCTACTGAACGAGCGTGCCGGGGTCAGTCCTGCCATGGCCTATCGGCTGGCCAAAGGCTTCGATACGAGCCCGGAATTCTGGGTCAACCTTCAGTCGCAGTACGACCTGTGGCAAGTCCGAAAGACCCCGGTTGGCAAGGTGCGACGCCTAGTTGCGGAGAAGGGAGGCTGATCGATGAGTCATTCAGCCGACACGCTGATTGAGCTCATGAGCGGGTTGCTCGGGCTCAAAGTCGAGATGCGACGTAGCGATGCGGCGCTGGCCGCCGCGCTTGTGGCGACGTCAAAGAATCGCAAGCTCCTTCTTGTCGAGCGGACTTATCGTGACGGAGTCGGGTGCATAGTCGATCCCACTACTCAAGAGATTGAGACCGCTCGAGAAGGAAACCTCTGGGATATCTGGAACTCCGAGCGAGCAGTCCTGTTGCGCGGAGTCGTTTGAGCCCAACTGGCATTTCGGATGGTGGGCGGCTCACGACCGAGGGTCTTGGAGCCGACGAGCGGACTCGAACCGCTGACCTGCTGATTACGAATCAGCTGCTCTACCAGCTGAGCTACGTCGGCTTCTGGCGGGCTCCGGCGAATGCCGGAGATGTGGATGTTAAGAGATTCGCGCACGGGTAACAAGTCTCCGCGGGGCCGCCGGTGGGCCACCACCTGAGACCCGAGAGTTCGATAACCTTGGTCGCCAAACGGGGGGAGTATGGCAGCCCAAGATCAACTTGAACGCAGCTCCCGGGACATCTCGATTCGTCGGACGCTGGTCGGGGTGCTGGGGCTCAACCTGTTGGTGGCGCTGGCTAAGCTGGTGGTCGGCTGGCTGAGCGCGTCGATCAGCATGGTGGCCGACGGTTTTCACTCGCTGACCGATTCGGCCTCGAATGTGGTGGGTCTGATCGGCATCTCGGCGGCGGCCAAGCCGCCCGACGAGGACCACCCCTACGGACACCGCAAGTTCGAGACGCTGGCGGCGCTGATCATCGGTGGGCTGCTGGCGATGACCGCCTGGGAGGTGTTGAAGAGCTGTATCGAGCGGCTGCGTGTCGGTGGTGCGCCGGAGGTGACGCCCCTGGCCTACGTGGTCATGGGGGCGACCATGATCATCAATCTCGCGGTGTCGAGCTATGAGAGTAGACAAGGGGAAAAGCTCGAGAGCGAGGTTCTAAAGGCGGATGCTGCACATACTCGAAGTGACTTCTATTCGTCGCTTGCGGTTGTTCTGAGTCTGATTGCCGCTCACTACGGCTACCCGCAACTCGACGTCGTCGCCGCGTTGGCGATTACCCTGATCATCGCGCGAGCCGCATTCAAGATCCTAAAGGAGAACGGCATGCTACTGGCCGACACGGCGCTGTTACCAGCAGCCGAGGTGCGGAAAGTGGTATTGGAGGTTTCCGGGGTCGAATCGGTGCACAAGATCCGCACGCGGGCGGGAACACAGGGAGGGCATGCGGATCTCCACATACAGCTGCGCCCGGACATGCGGCTCGACGAGGCCCATGATATCGGTCACCTGGTGGCGGCGGCGCTGCGGCGAGAATTGGGGCTGCAGGATGTGCTGGTGCATGTAGAGCCGCCGGTCGGGCATGAGACCGAGTCGCTTACGGGCAGGGAATCGTAGGGGCCGAGACCAGCCTATCGGCCGGCACGGAGGCCGGCCGCTTCATCACCAACGAACGCGGACAGAAGGCAACCGGCGCGTCACGATCGTCCGGCACAGGGGCCGGCCGCTTCGTTATCCAACGACGGCGGGTTCGGGCTGGACTTCGTCGAGCTCGACGGCGACGAGGTTGGAGACCCCTCGCTCCTGCATGGTGACGCCGTAGAGCTTGGAGGCGGCCTCCATGGTGAGCTTGTTGTGGGTGATGAGCACGAACTGGGTCTCGATCGACATCTTCTTGACCAGCTCGACAAAGCGCAGGGTGTTGATGTCGTCGAGCGGCGCATCCACTTCGTCGAGGATGCAGAAGGGCGATGGCTTGGTCTGAAAGAGGGCGAAGAGCAGGGCGATCGCGGTCAGCGCTTTCTCACCGCCCGACATCAGCATGATGTTCTGCAGCCGCTTGCCCGGCGGGCGGGCGACGATCTCGACCACAGTTTCGAGAGGATCGGTCTCATCGAGCAGCCGCATCTCGGCCTGTCCACCGCGGAAGAGCTCGACAAAAGTCCTGCGAAAGTGGGCGTTGACCTCGCTGAAGGTAGCCAGGAAACGCTCCGTCGAGGTCTCATTGATCTCGCGGATGGTCTCGTTGAGGCGGTCGACCGAGTTGGCGACGTCGTCGCGCTGCTCGGTCAGGAACTGGTGACGCTCGTGCTGTTCATCCCACTCCGCGGCGGCCAAGAGATTTACCGGCCCAAGCCGTTCCAGGACCTCCTTGCAACGGGCCAGGTCGACTTCGACCTCCTCCAGCACGACTTCCGAAGCGGTCGGCTCGGTCGGGGGCTGCTCGCCGAACTCCTCCCGGAACGACCCGATCAGGTGCTCGGCTTCCTGTTTTTCGCTCGCTTCTGTAACACGGAGGTCGCCGATCTCCGAGCGCACACCGTCGCGGCTCTCCCGTGTAAATTCGACCTGCTCCTCGAGCTGGAGAATGTCGACCCGCTTGGCGTCGAGACGCTCCTGCTCGGCGATCACCTCCTCTTGCGAGGTCTCCCGCTGTTCGAGAGCTTGCTGCAGGGCCTCCTCGGCCTGCTTCATCGCGGCGCGGATCTCGGCCTGTCGCTCGGCGAAGCGGTGTTCATCTTCTCCCCACAAAGAGCTCTGGCGACGTCCCTCTTCAATCTCCCGCCGTAGTCGCTCGACCTCCTGGTCGTGGGAATCGAGCCGCTCCTGCAGCAGCTCGAGACGTCCCTTTCTGCTGGCACCCGAGGTGCGTGTCGACTCTCTTTCCTTTCGGGTGGCCTCGACATCTGTCTGCGCCTGGTCGAAGGCGGCCTCCAGCTCGGCATGACGGTGTTCATGGCGACCGACCTCTTCTGTGGTGCGACTGATGCGCTCCGCTACCAGTGTCAGCTCTCGCTCGACGTCGTCCTTCTCGGTCTCGAGCGTCTGCTGCTCGATGGTAAGGCGCCGATGACGAATCTGAACATCGTCGTGTCGCGCCTTGGCCACTGCCAGCTCCTGGGTGAGCTCGCCGAGCTCCTGCTCGAACTGGCGCGTGCGGCCCCGGCCGACCGTGATCTCGTGCTCGGTGGCGCCGAGATCGGCCAGAATCGAGGCGATCTCGTCCTCCTTGGGGGGGATCTGCTCTTTGACGGCTGCCAATTCCTGCTCGCGAGCAAGCAGACCGGGGGCCGCGCTCTCACCCTGTACGTGTAGCACCCCCGACTGCGCCCAGATGCGCTCGCGGCTGATAAAGGCGATACCCGGGTGATCCTGGGCCAGGCGCTCGGCGTCGGCAGGGGAGTCGACCAGATAGGCGGGTGGCAGGGCTGCCGCCACCTCGGGCGTCAGGCCCAATGCGTCGCCCAGGGTCGAGCGGACGGCGGGATGGCCGACGAGAGGTTGCGGGTGGGCTCGATGCCGCGGGCGCAAGAGGCTGCCGGTTCCCTTGCCACCGGCCAGAGCGCGAGCCAACCCCAGAGCGTCCTCGTCGGCGGGTAGGATCACGGCGTCTTCCAATGCACCGAGAAAGAGATCGAGGCTCGGGGCCCAACCCTCCGGCACCCGCAGATGATCGGCGAGGAATTGCGCCTCGTCGAGACCGGCCCGTGTGAGCGCCTCCCGCAGGGCCTGGCGCCGTTCCTGGTGCTGGATGCCGAGAGCTCGCTTCTCTGCCGCAGGCTGCCGAGTTCCGACTCGATCTCCGTCTTCTTGACCGCGAGCTGTCGCTCGCTCTCCAGATGGGCATCGAGAGTCGCAACGAGCTCCGCCAGCTGCCGTCTCTTGCTTTCGACCCGCTGCTCCAGCTCCTCGAGCTGGCGCCGGGAGGTGTTGAGCGACCCTGTTGCTTCCTCGATGCCTTCCTGCTTTTGTTCGAGCTCATCGGCAAGGTGCCTGGCGCGGAGATCGCCCTTTTCCTTTTCCACCTGTTCGCGGTGGAGGAGGTTTCGCGAGCTGCTCAGATCGTTTATCGAGGAGAGCAGACGACCACGGAGCGACTCCAATTGATCCTCGCTCTCCGCCACCAGGCTCTCTACCTGTGAGATCTTCTGCTCATCTTCACTCACGTGGCTGGCGGCCTGATCGCGTTCGGCCTGTAGGGTTTCCCGCCGGGCCTCGAGCTCCTCGAGGCTGGTGCCGAGCTCGGCCAGCCGCTCCTGCCTCTCCTCGAGTGCCAGTCGGCCGGCGCCGACACGCTCGGCAATCTCCTGCAGCCGCTGCCGAGACCCCTTGAGAAACTCCTGCTTTCCTTCGATAGTGGCGGCAGTTTCGGCGGCGCGGCTGTGACGCTCGGCCAATCTGCGGCCGAGGGCGTCGAGCTCTTCGCGGGCCTCGGCCAGCGTCGCCTCGTTGCTGTGGAGCTTGGCCGTCAGCCCGGT
>SBFI01000197.1 GCA_006227875.1 Acidobacteriota bacterium | reverse complement strand
CTCGGCCTCGGTCAGCCCGCCCTGCTCCCGGGCGCGGGCTACCAGCTCGCGGGCGCTCTCTTCGGTCTTGATGCCGTAGAACTCGAGGCTTTCGGCGACCAGGTCACCGATCGAGCGCCGGCGTCGGGCGGCCGCCTCCTTTAGCGCCTGGTGGAGCTCGTCGGGGAGGGTGATGGTGAGTCTAGCCATGATTTGCTGCCCTTCTCGGTCATATTAGCACCAAAACACCAAGTCATCAAATCTCGAGCAACCATCCAAAGTGCCTCGGCTGGCACACAGGGAAGGACCTTGCGCCCTCCCAGGGCGAGGGCGAGCCCCGCCGTCCCCATCATCCGTTTCAACTCGGTCGGCGCGGAGGGTCGTCGCTTCGACTAGACCTTGCCGGTAGCTTTCGAGATCTGATCGAAGTGGGTGTCGTGGTGGAGGAGACCGAGGCCGTGGTGCTCGGCACAGGCGGCGATCAGCAGGTCGGTGGTGGGGACGGTGATCCCCCTGCGGCGGCAGGCGTCGGCGAGGTCGATGGCCGTCTGCCAGACCTCGGCGGTAGTGGGGAAGCACTCGAGCTCTTTGTCGAGCCCGGCTAGGAATTGCCTTTCAGCCTTGCCACGAGCTCCATTCCAGAGCTCCAGACGCACCATGTCGCAGAGTACCGCGGCTCCGTCGGCCGTCAGGCTCTTGACCGCCGCTAGGACTTCCGGGTCGCCGTCCTTGCGCAGAGCATCGATCCACGCCGAAGTGTCGACCAGAACGGGTTGGCTCATAAGTCTCAGGCCTCGTTCCTGAGGCGCTGGAGGTCGTCGTGGCTGAGGAAGTGCTCGAAAGTCCCAAAGCGCTCGACGAGCTTGGCCAGACGCCGGCGCCGGTTGAACTCGGCTAGCGCGGTAACCACGGCTTCACGTTTGGTTCTGGCTCCGGTGTGCCGAATAGCTTCCCGAAGCTCTTCTTCGGGAATATCGATTGTGGTTTTCATGCTTCCAGTATAGCGTGTCACGGAATCCTCCTCAAGGAGTTGCAGACATATCTCCACGTTCCAGGGAGTGGAGCCCAATCACTACCTGGAAGACGGAATCCGGGTACCCGATCGCTCGGAAAGCAAAGAGCGGGGAGACCGAGTCCGGCCGGCGGGCACCGCGCGCCGAAGGCGCGTGGTCGGGCCGGCCGCTTCAGGTTTGTTCGCGGATCTCGATGCCGTCGGTGGTGATGTCGAAGCGGAGGCTGTGGCCGCGGCGCCAGGGGCCGGGGTTGATGACGCGGGTGTCGCCGATCCGATCGTCGCCGGCCGACTCGTGGATGTGGCCGCAGAGCACCAGGTCCGGTTGCCACTCTTCGACCAGCTCGCGGATGGCGCGTGAGCCGACGTGGCGGATCTTGAGCACCCGGTCGCACTTGGTGCCATAGGGCGGCTGGTGGGAGAGCAGCACTGTCGGCCCGGAGGTGAAGATTTCGTCGGCGGCCGCCTTGGCCTCAGCGCCCGCGGCCGCAAACTCCTTCTCGGTCCGTTCGTAGGGGCAGCCGCCAAAGGGCAGACCGGCGGAAAGTCCCACAAAGATGGTGCCGGCGATCACCTGCGCCCTTCGGTCGAGGGCGATGCCGATCTCTTCGAGATAGCCCTCGATCTCCGGCTGATCGCAGTTGCCGCAGACGGCCAGGACTCGGGGTCCGGCCTGCTGGATCTCCTCGACCAGCTTGCGAGCGACTTCGATTCCGGCGAAGTGGGTGAGGTCGCCGCCGAGGAGGACCAGATCGATTCCTGATAGCTCGGGGAGGCGCGGCTCGCCGTGCCCCGACCAGTGAATATCTACAAGGCCGAGAACGCGCAGCGGTGTGATGTCGGCGCGGGCGCCGGTGGCTGGCTCCGCTGAGCTCATATCCGTCCCTCGAGTCTATCCGGTCGGCCGGCGGGCACCGCGCGCCGAAGGCGCGTGGTCGGGCCGGCCGCTGACAGGATTTGACAGGGCAGTGTAGGATGATGGGGTCTTGGCGGCGATGAAGGACCAGAAGCGGCAGGAGCTGATTCATCAGGCCGAGGAATGGGTTCGCCGAGGTAGGCCCAAGCGGGCGCTGGCCTTGTATCTCAAGGTACTCAAAGCGGCCCCCGACGACACGCGGATCCTCAACCGGGCGGGAGATCTCTGCGCCCGTCTGAGCCGCAATACCGAAGCCGTCTCCTTCTATCGGCGGGCGGCGCGGATCTTTGCCGAGCAGGGCTTCCACGACAAGGCGATCGCGCTGTGCAAGATGGTCATCCGCCTCGATCCCACCTTGATCGAGGTGATGGAGACGCTGGCCAAGCTGCAGGCCGGCCAGGGGATGGTGCACGAGGCGGTGAGCCAGTACGAGGTCGTGGGCGAGTACTACCGGAAGCTCAAGCAACTGGGGCGGGTCATAGAAGCCCAACAGGCAATTGTCGAGCTGCAACCCAACGATCCGTCGCGACGGCTCGAGCTGGCGAATCTCCACCAGCAGAATGGCCAGCCGCAGCAGGCGCTGGCGCAGTACCGTGCGATCTCGGCGGTGCTGATTTCGCACGGGCGGGCTGAGGAAGCGCGACAGGTCTGTGTCAAAGCGCTGGCGATCGATGCCGGCGATCTCGACTTCGTGGCGGAGGTGCTCGTCGACCTGAGCTCGTCGGGTTATCCGGAGGAGGCCGGCCGTCTGCTCGAAGCGGCAATGGCCGCGAACCCCGAAGCACGGCACCTGGAAGACCGGCTGCGCTCGGGCTCGGTGGTTTCGGTCGAGGAGCCCGAGGAGCCGATGAAGTTCGAGCTGCCGGCGACGGAGTTGCCGCCTGGTGAGGACGTCGGCATGCACGAAGAAGCGGCTCCGGTGGCCGAGCCGGAGCTCGAGATCGAGCTGCCGGAGGCAGCGGCAGAAACACCGGAGCTCAATGTCATCGCGGAGAGCGGCGATGGATTTATCGATATCGCGGCTGAGCTCCAAGCCGAGCTGGAACAGGAAGAGGAGTGGCAAGAGGCGGAGCCGGCCTCACCGCTCGATACCCAGAGCCTCGAGGAGCTGGTCGAAGGGTTGAGCGTCGAGGCCACGGCCTGCGCCGCCGACGAGGATTGCGACACCCATTTCAGCCTCGGCATTGCCTACCAGGACATGGATCTGATCGACGAGGCCGTGGGTCAGTTCCAGAAAGCGGCCAAGGATCCCCGCTATCTGGTCGAGTGCGCCTCACGGCTCGCCAGGTGTTTTGTCACCAAGGGCTACCCAAAGCTCGCCGTCAAGTGGCTGGAGAAGGGCTTGGAGTCGCCGACTCTGGTCGAGGAGATGGCCGAGGGGCTGCGCGCCCAGCTGGCCGAGATCCGGGAGTCGGAGGGGGAGGAGGAAGGGGAGGAGGGAAATCCGGCAAATGAGGGTGGCAGCACTGCCCTGGCGCCCGACGAGGTCGAGGTGTTGGCCCGGTTGAGTGAGATGGAAGGCTCCTAGCGCCGCAGAGGATCCCCCGCCCCGGCCGGCGGGCACCGCGCGCCGAAGGCGCGTGGTCGGGCCGGCCGCTTCGGATCCGGCCTGTTTGAACGACAGGCGGCAATGACATCCAAGCGTGCGTATCTGGTCGTTCTCGTGCTGTCGCTCGGAGCGACGGTAGCCCAAGCCGAGCAGGCCAAGGCCCCGCGAGCCCACTTCTTCTACTGGGAGAACGATGTGCTGGTGGGAACCGACCAGGACTACACCAACGGTCTGCGCTATGCGACTGTGCGGCTGGGGGTGGAGGAGCCCCCCTGGTGGGCTCGGCGTCTGGCCCGGAGGTTCGACCTGTGTGGGGAGGGCGCGAAGCCGGACAAGTGCTTCACCATCAACAAAGGCTTTGCCGTCACCCATACGATCTACACCCCTGAAGACATCTCTGATCCCGAGCTGATCGTCGACGACCGGCCGTATGGTGCCTGGCTCCACTACGCATCGATCTTCGAGCTGCGGAGCTCGTTCTCGCTGCATCACTTCGAGGCGGACATCGGCATCGTCGGGCCGCTGGCGTTTGGTGAGGAGGTGCAGACCGCGGTCCACAAGCTGACCGGCTCGCAGGAGCCGATGGGGTGGGATCACCAGATCGACAACGAGCTCGGACTGCTGCTGCTCTATCAATGGCGCCGGCGGATCCCGGCGCTCGAGCTCTGGAGCCGGGACGAGAGTGTGCGGCTGTTCGATGTCACGCCCGATCTCACGGGTACCCTGGGCAACGTCTTCACCTATGCCGGCGCGGGGCTCACACTGCGTCTCGGCTACAACCTCTCCGAGGCCTTTCCGGGCAAGATCGAGCCGACGGTAATGGAGGTGGCGGGCCGGAAGAAGTGGGAGATCTATGTCTTTGCCGCCACCGAGGGCCGGGCGGTGGCGCGCAACATCTTTCTGGATGGCAACACCTTCAAGGACAGCCACAGTGTCGACAAGGAGACGCTGGTCTATGACTGGGAGGTGGGACTGGTGGCGCGGTACGGCCGATTTGCCATCAGTTACCGGCACGTGACTCGGAGTCCCGAGTTCACGCTGCAGGAGGAGCCGCAGACCTACGGGTCGGTGAGTTTGAATTTCTATCCCGACTGATCCGAGAGATTCGGCCGGTGGGCACCGCGCGCCGAAGGCGCGTGGTCGGGCCGGCCGCTTCAGAGCCAGGAGTTTGCGGGTCTTTTCGGGCATCCAGCCGCGTAGGTGTATGATGGTTCTTTCTCTGGGGGAGAATGAACGGCGACAAGCGCGATGCGCTTCTCAGTAAGGCAGAGAGACTTGTCCTTCGCGGCAAGAAGAAGCGGGCGCTCGCCATCTATCTGAGCCTGCTGCGGGCGCTTCCCGACGACATCACCAATCTGAACCGCATCGGCGACCTCTGTGTCCGTCTGAACAAGACGAGCGATGCGGCGCCCTTCTACCGCCGGGCCGCCGAGGTCCTGGTGGACCAGGGCTTCTACGACAAGGCCATAGCCATATACAAAAAGATCAACCGCATCGATCCAACACGGGTGGAGGTGCTCGAGCCGCTGGCCGACCTCCAACACCAGCAGGGTCTAGTGGGTGAGGCGGTCGATCACTACGAGGCGGTGGCCGACTACTTCCAGACCCAGAAGAAGATCGATCGGGAGATCGGTGTTCACCGCAAGATCGTGGCGCTGCTGCCGGAAGACGCTCCGCGCCGATTCAGGTTGGCGAGTCTGTTCGAGAGAAAGGGCTGGCGTGAGGCGGCGGTAACCGAGTACGGTGCCATCTTTTCGATTCTCCTCGCCCGCGGCCGCCCGGACCAGGCCGGCGAGGTCTGCCTGCGGGCGATGAAGGTCGATTCCGACTGTCTGGAGCTCATCGGACAAGCGGTGGGAGAGTTGGAGTCGGCGGGTCATGCGGACGAGGCCGAGCGGTTGCTCGCGGCCGCCATCGAGAAGAACCCCAAAGCGGCCGAGCTGCGAGACGGCGTTCAGCCGGTTGCGGCCAAGGAGGCACCCGCCGCGGATATCGCGGAGCTGCCGGATCCGCTGGAGATAGCCGAGGCGATGGTAGAGGCCGCTGCCGAGGAGGACTTCTACGATCTGGCCTCCGAGCTGGAAAAAGAGCTCGAGTCGGAGGTGGTCATACCCCTCGACGTGCTGGAGGAGCCGGAGGATCAGAGGCTCGATGAGGTCGTGGCCGCGATGAAGAAGGGGGTCACGGCGGCGCTCTCCACCAAGGGCTGCAGCTCCCATTTCGACCTCGGGATCGCCTACCAGCAGATGGGTTTGATCGCCGAGGCCATCGCCGAGTTCCAATTGGCGGCCAAGGATCACCAGTA
The DNA here is from genome assembly GCA_006227875.1 of Acidobacteriota bacterium. GTDB lineage: Bacteria > Acidobacteriota > Thermoanaerobaculia > Multivoradales > JAHEKO01 > M0029. Next base: position 305 of record SBFI01000197.1, on the reverse strand, counting down.
TCTTGCCCCCAGCTGCTCCCAGCTGGCGAGCTGTTTCGCCGAGCAGGGTCACCTCGGTCTCGCCATCCGCTGGTGTGAGCGGGGTCTCGACTCACCTGCCATTACCGAGGACCAGTCGCTGGGCCTCCTCGCTGATCTGGCCAACCTCCACCGGTCGCTTGGCGATCACCAGGCAGCGCAAGAGCGGCTGGACGAGGTGCGCGAGATCGACAACACCCGTTTACAGGTCGAGGACAGGCTCAGGCAGGTCGCTGACACCTAGACGACGCTTCTAGTTCCTCCACCAACGCTTGACACCTCAGGGC